>JARFQX010000350.1 GCA_029287555.1 Rubripirellula sp.
GGAGCCCTACAAAGAACGACGAGGAGCAGGCCCCGCGCCCCGAAACGCCGGCACCGCGCTACGGGCACCATGCACGCCGTCACAGTGGCCGGATTCGAATATCGGACGCGAAAACAGGCCCAGCGTAACAAAGGCCCGCTGCACGACCGTCACAGAATTCGGGCCGAACAGTTTGCAAGCGCGGTACTTGATCAAGATCTGCCACGATTGTTCTGGGCCCCTCCTGGTTCACGTTTGGGTTAAACTTCGCTCCATTCATTCTGGACTCGGGCACCTTCAAGGGGTCACGCGTTCCCTTCGTTCACCTTTCTGATGACCGACTTTCCATGCACACGCGTCGACAGTTTCTTTTGGCTGCCGGTGGATCGACCGTCGGTGCCTCGCTTGCCTATTCTCAAGAGGCTTTCCCTGGGCATCAATGGACCAACGCCGAATTGATGCCGATCGAAGGCCGTGGATGGGAAGAGCAGCCGCGGCTCCGTTTTTTTGACCGGCTTCCCGCCAAAGCAGAGAAAACCGTGCGGCCAGCGGTCTGGAATCTGAGCCGTGACAGTGCGGGGATGGCGATTCGTTTTCGCAGTGATGCGACTTCGATCTCGGTCCGCTACACGCTGCGATCGGATCGTCTCGCGATGCCCCACATGCCCGCAACCGGCGTCAGCGGGATTGACCTGTATGCTCGCGACCCAAAGGGCAGGTGGCGATGGGTGAACGTGACGCGACCGGCCAACCGGCGCGTCGAAGCGAAGCTCGGCGACGGCTTGGACCCCGGGACTCGCGAGTACATGGCTTACCTACCGCTGTACAACGGCATCGACGAGTTGGAATTCGGCGTGCCCGCCGGTTCGCTATTTGAACCGTTGCCTCAGCGAGAGAAACCGATGGTTTTCTATGGAACCTCCATTACTCACGGCGCCTGTGCATCGCGACCGGGAATGTGTCACCCGTCGATTTTGGGGCGTTGGCTCAATCGTCCGGTGCTTAACCTGGGCTTCTCGGGAAATGGACGTCTGGAAATCGAAGTGGCGGAGTTGATGTCCGAACTCGACGCCTCGGTTTTTGTCATCGACTGCCTACCGAACCTGAGTAATCCGCAGGACGTCGCCGACCGCACGGGGCCTCTGGTAGATCGCCTGCGTGCGGCTAGCAGGACGACCCCGATCGTTCTTGTGGAAGATCGCACCTACGACAATGCCTGGATCAAGCGATCGGCGCGGGACCGACATGCGGCAACGCGCCGGGCGCTGCGTCAAGCCTTCGAAGCATTGCGTGAGGCGGGAGACGAAAACCTGCATTACCTGGAAGGCAAAACGCTACTGGGCGAAGACGGCGATGCAACCACCGACGGCTCCCATCCCAACGACCTCGGCTTCTACCGCCAGGCTCGGGCGATGGAACCGCTGCTACGGAGACTCCTGTCGTAGGCGTCGGCAAGCCG
Source organism: Rubripirellula sp. (assembly GCA_029287555.1). Lineage (GTDB taxonomy): Bacteria > Planctomycetota > Planctomycetia > Pirellulales > Pirellulaceae > Rubripirellula. Next base: position 1,439 of record JARFQX010000350.1, read on the forward strand.
ATGATTTCGGCCCGCCGTCGAATTCGAGAAGAATCGCTGTGCTAGCTGTAATTCGGTGTTGGTGGACGATAGTCGCTCAAATTGATCGACTTGAACCAATCAATCGTCTGCTTTAAACCGTCTCGCAGGGGAATCTTGGGTTCCCAACCGAGCTCCTTCTTGGCGAGCGTGATATCGGGACGCCGACGCGTGGGATCGTCGTCGGGCAGCGGGCGAAAGACCAGTTGACTCTTGGATCCGGCAAGCTCGATGACCTGTTCCGCCAATTCGCGGATCGTGAATTCAACCGGATTGCCAATGTTGACCGGACCGATGAAACGTTGCTCGTTGTTCATCATTGCAATGATCGCATTGACCAGGTCATCGCGATAACAAAACGAACGCGTCTGACTGCCATCACCAAAGATCGTGATCTCTTCGTCAGCCAACGCCTGACGTATGAAGTTCGAAACGACGCGACCGTCATACGGATGCATACGAGGTCCGTAAGTATTGAATATCCGCACAATCCGGACGTCAACATGGTTGCTGCGGTGATAATCCATGAACAGTGTTTCGGCGACCCGCTTTCCCTCGTCGTAGCAGGCGCGGATGCCGAGTGGATTCACGCTCCCTCGATAGCTCTCAACTTGCGGGTGCACCTCCGGGTCCCCGTAGATCTCACTGGTGCTGGCTTGCAAGATTCTGGCGCCGCAGCGTTTGGCGACGCCGAGCATATTGATCGAGCCCAGGACGCTGGTCTTGATCGTCTTGATCGGATTGAACTGGTAGTGCCCAGGGGCAGCCGGACAGGCCAGGTTATAAATCTGATCCACCTCAAGAAAGATTGGCAGCGTCACGTCGTGCCGGATCAGCTCGAAGTTGGGTTCGGACAACAGGTGGGTAACATTCGATTTCTGGCTGGTGAAGAAATTATCCAGACAGATCACATCGTGGCCCATCGAAACGAGTCGTTCACACAGGTAGGAGCCTAGGAAGCCGGCACCACCGGTCACAAGGATTCTGCTGATCATCCGCTAACGACCTTCCATTTCGCTAAGAGTGGGCGTCAAGACTTGGTTGTCGATCAA
>JARFQX010000239.1 GCA_029287555.1 Rubripirellula sp.
CGCGTGCCGCCCAAGTCGATCGGCACGCGATCCGGCTGGTGGTGATTCAGGGCAGCCATTACCCGCTGACGAGAGTTCACGCGTCAAGTTTCCTCTTAATGGCTCGAATGAAGTCAGGACTTGTTCCGCAGCAACCACCAATGAATACCACTCCCGCATCGAGCAGTTTGCCGACGTGTGAGGCAAACTGCTCGGGAGTCGTCTCATAAACCACCTGGTCGCCGACCAGTTGTGGGACGCCAGCGTTCGCCTTGATCCAGATGGGCAGCTCCGTCGCCTGAGCAAGTCGTCGTGCGATGGAAACGTAGCCTTCGATTCCTTGCCCGCAGTTAGCACCGATCACGTCGGCGCCGACTGCTTGAAGTCCCTCGGCGGCCTGTTCGGGATTAATGCCCATCATGGTTCGATCGTTGTCTGGCCCGGAATCAAAACACATACAGGCGACGACCGCCAGACCGGTCGACTTTGCGGCCTCGACGGCAAGTTTCGCCTCTTCCAAATCGGCCATCGTCTCGACGACCAGTCCGTCGGCTCCCCCCGAGGCGAGCGCGGTTGCTTGCTGCAGAAACACGTCACGGAGTTCGTCGGCCGACACCTCGCCCATGCACAACATCTTGCCGCTTGGGCCAATCGAACCGAACACAACTGCCTGTTCGGCCGCGGCGGATTTCGAAATCCTGGCGGCCGCGCGATTGAGTTCAACGACGCGATCCGCCAAATCATCGGCGGCCAGGGCAAGGCGGTTTCCGCGAAAAGAATTTGTCAGCACAACTCGGCTGCCGGCGTCGACGTAAGCTCGAGGAATCTCTTCCACCAAATTGGCGTGCGTCAAATTCCATCCGTCAGGGCTCGCGCCCACCGGCAAGCCCCTCGCTTGCAGCTGAGTTCCCCAAGCCCCATCAACGAGCACGGGACAACTCTTTGTCAATTCAGCAATCACTGCATGCATAGAATACTCGCTCGATTTAGACCTGTTCGGGGATCACCCACGGCTCGCGATACGATCGCTTTAGTAAGGCTCTTCCTGTTGCGCTGTTCGTGATCGATTCCGTTTCGGGATCGATGGCCAGTTTTTCGCCTCCCAATCGATAGCTGATGTTCGCGTAGTGAATCATCAGGCAACTGAGATGACCCTCCAGCACATCCGCACTGGGGAGTTGGCGATCGCGCATGCAGGAGATGAAGTTCTTTTTGTGTTCCGGATCGGGAAAGCGACCGAAGGACTGATCTTTGACGACCGGCTGACGCGACTTGGGACGGGTAAACACCTGCCAGCCGCCGCCATGGCGGCCGACAACCATTAGACCTTTCGTCCCAAACAATTCGATTCGAGTGGCATTTTGCATCCAGTACGGAAACATGTCGCTGTCACGCACGCCTGAGTCTGTCTTCAACATGTAGTCTGCGAACAAGGTCAATTCGAAAGTCACCAGCAAGTCGTCGTAGTCAAACAAAGCAACCTGAGTATCCGGTGTCTGCGCTGCGGATTTGTCCCCAAAGCGTCCGCCGGTGGAATAGACGGTATTGGGATAGTCGACGCCCAACAACCAACGAGCCAAATCGATCTGGTGACTCGCATCGTTGGCGATGTCGCCCCCGGAGTACCGCCACTGGTGATGCCAACAACGATGCATGCTCTTGTTGTACGCGTGCTCGGGCGCCGGTCCGTTCCACATGTCCCAATTCAATCCAGCGGGCGGATCGCTGTCATCGACAACCGGACAATTACCCCACGGCGGCTTCTGATTGTAGATCCGGCACAAATGCACGGCGCCCAACTTACCCGCTTCAATGTAGCGCTTCGCCGCCAGGTTGTACGGTGCGCTGCGATTCTGAAAACCGCACTGCACGATTCGCTTGTGATTTCGGGCAGCCTCTACCATTTTGCGGCCTTCCCAAGCGCTGTGCGTGATCGGCTTTTCCACGTAAACGTCCTTGCCTGCCTGGCAAGCCCACACGGTCGCGATCGCATGCCAATGGTCGGGTGTGGCGACCACGACCGCGTCGACTGACGAGTCATCGAGAATTCTGCGAAAGTCTCCGGTGGTCTTGGGAGCACGACCGTCTTGCAGTTCGGCGATCGCCTTTTTTCGAGCAGGCAGAATCGCCTCGTTGACGTCCGCCAAATATGCAAACTCGCAATCGTCGTGCTGCAGAAAGCCGTTAGCAAGATGCGGGCCGCGTCCTCCGCAGCCAATCAGACCCAACACGATTTTATCGCCGGCCGGTGTTGCCACTGCCGATCGGGGATTCGCGAGAATCGTCACGCTCGCCGCAGAGGCCAGCGCACCGGTTCGGTGAAACTTTCGGCGGGTGATCTTCTCAGCCATCAACCCTTCCCCACGTCATTGCGAGCCGACGCTGCTAGCCGCGGACCTCGCGAACGCGAACGTTTCTTGCAGCCCGAGGCTAGTGCCGTCGACTCAGGTTCAACACACAAAGCCAAGTCCATTCTGAGAGCGGCTCCCATGAAGCACAAGCCAACGTACAAACACCACCGATGATTGGCCCGAGAAAAACCTGAAGCCGCTCTATTCGACCGGTGTTTGTCTGGCGACGCTGACCATTTCCTGAAGATTCTCGATGGGTGTGCGTCGCGGTACGATGCAGCCCGAACCCAACACAAATCCGCGTCCGCCGCCCGCCTGCTCAATGCATCGCTGCGACGCTTCCCGCACGGTCTGTCGATTCCCCTGAAGCAGTTCAGTGACGGTGTGGACGTTACCCACGAGGGTGACGCGATCACCTATCTTTTGCCGAGCGGTGGCGAGGTCGACCATGTTGTCGATTTCGATCAGGTCCGCACCCGTTTCAGCGTATAAATCCAAGACCTTCGTGCTGTTGCCGCAGATGTGCAAAATCGAACCCGTGATCCCATGTGCCTTCCAGGCCCGGAACACTCTTTGCTGGTAGGGCAAAGCAAATCGCTGGTATGTCTGCGGGGAGATCATGTCGCAGGAAGCCAACGAATCTCCGCAGTGAATAATGTCGGCACCGGCGTCCGCACACGCCTTGCCGAATCGAATCAGTGTCTCGCTCGTCACATCCAGCGCGTGCCGGACCGCTTTCTCGTCTGCCTCGTCCATCGCGGCTTCGATCATCCCAACTTCCAACAACCACTGTTGGGTTCCAATCAAGTAAGAGGCTAGAGCAAACGGCCCCGTCCCTGGCGACCGGACTGCTACCTCGTCACCGACCGCCGCACGGACCTTGGCGATCGCCTCCAACATCAACGGCATCCGCCCGTCCGTGTAAGGATCCAGTGGCTGAATGCTCAACACGTCTTTCAACGAATCGACTGCCGGCTTTAGCAATGCCGGCAGCTCATTCTCATCTCTGGTTGTCTGGCAGCCGAAACCCTCGGCGATATAGAAATTGTCCGACCCGACGGAAATGACGTCTTGCTGAACCAACTCGTGTAATCTCAGCTGGGCGTGTGACATCACCGCAGCATCGGTGTAGTAGTCGCGCAGCGAAACACCAGCTGCCACGGCCGCGACGTCGTACATGTACGGCGCGACGGCGACGCAATCGGTCGGCTGGCGTCGAATCGTTCTCAAGATCCGCTCGCGCGAATGAAGCCTCATCATTCGCTGTTCCACCTCAAAGTTGTGCTTTCAAGTGCTCCATTATAATGATTGTCAGTTTCGAACCGTTCACTCGGTCACCGAGTAGCATTGCTGCCAATTGTCGCAGCCAGTCGTCTGTTTCGTGCGTGGACGACGCTGGGAAGTGTCATTGCGGTAAAATGAGGCTGCAAATGTCAGACGTGAGGCCCGGCTTACAACCTGTGGTGATCAAGCAAACGTCTGCGGACACCATCGACTCGGCTGCCGAGCCTCGTGCCCCCCGAAGTGTCAGGGAGAAGATCATGAGGATGGTAACCTTGGTCGCATGCCTCAGTTGGTTCGTTGCGGTACTGGGAGCAGCACCGCCAGCTTTGGACGAATCGCCGGCAACCGAGCGTCAATGGGGATACCGGCCGGCCACGGGGGAAGTATCGAGAACATCTCCGCCGAGTTTTTCGTGGCGACCACAGAAGGGCATCGTCTGGTGGGAAATTGAATGCCGCAGACGCGACGGTGACGCGCCGGTGTACCGGACCGACGAGATTGAATTCAATGTCCATTGTCCGGAACGGATCTTGCCACCAGGTGCCTGGGTCTGGCGGTACCGCGGCGTCGACGAGCAGGGAGCCAAGACAAACTGGAGCGAGTCGCGGCCGTTCATCATTGCCGATGACGCGGTCCCCCTGTCACTGCCCCGGCGCGCCGAATTGCTTTCACGGATACCCAGTTCGCATCCTCGACTTTTCATTCGTCCCGAGGACCTGCCTCGACTTCGCGAGCAGGCCCGAGGAGCCATGAAAGATCGTTTTGACGATCTCGTTGACCGCTGTGAGCAACTGCTGGCTGATCCGCCGCCGACGTCCGAACCGAGAGAATACCCGACGGATATGGATCGCGGTACTCCGGAGTGGAAACAACTGTGGTGGGGAAATCGCACCTACACAATTGCCGCACTCGACGGCGCGGCAACCTTGGCATTCACCCGCTTGATCGGCGGCAAACAAGAGTATGGGGAGTTGGCAAAAAGAATCCTACTGGA
>JARFQX010000330.1 GCA_029287555.1 Rubripirellula sp.
GGACCCTGCCCGATCGTGCGTGAACCAATCCAAGTCCAAGATGATTCACCGGAACGAAGCATCTTGGCACGGCTGATCTTGCCAGACCAACCGGTCGACGAAGATCCGCTGGAAGAACTCCATGGGCTTGCCAAGACCGCAGGAACGGAGGTCGTCGATGAGCTCATTCAACGCCGCTCCACCCCCGACCACTCCACTTACCTCGGCAAAGGAAAGGTGGAAGAACTGAGGCAAATGGTCCAGCGCCATGATGCCGACGTGGTCATCTTTGACAACGATCTGTCGCCCGCCCAGGTCCGCAATTTGGAGAAAGCGATCGGCACCAAGGTTCTTGATCGAACGGAGTTGATCTTGGACATTTTTGCCGCTGGCGCGCGGACCTACGAGTCACGATTGGCCGTTGAGTTAGCCCAACTCGAATATTCGCTGCCCCGATTGAAGCGGATGTGGACTCACTTGTCGCGCCAAGCGATGGGCGTTGGCATGCGTGGGCCGGGTGAAAAGCAATTGGAAGTTGACCGTCGTTTGGCTCAAAAACGAATTCACGATCTGAAGCAAGACCTGCAAAAAGTGGAGCACCGTCGCGAACGCCAGGTTCGGGCTCGCAAAGAAGCACCAACCGTCTCCCTGGTCGGCTACACCAATGCGGGCAAGAGCACCCTGATGAATGCCTTGACCGAAGCCGATGTGGTCGCCAAGGACAAGTTGTTTGCCACACTGGACACGCGCACGCGTCGATGGAGCATTGCGGGGTGGGGAACGGTGCTGTTGAGCGACACTGTCGGTTTCATTCGCGATCTACCTCACACGCTCGTCGCAAGCTTCAAATCGACCCTGGAGGAAACTCGCCAAGCCGACCTCCTGTTGCATGTCGCCGACGCAAGCAATCCAGACGTGTTTCATCAAATCTCGGCGGTCTACAACGTCTTGAAAGAACTCGGCATCGAAGAAAAGGATACGCTCCTGGTGCTGAACAAGATCGACGCGATCGACAATCCGCAGATCTTGAATCGTGTGCTGGATCGGTATCCCAACGCCATTCCGGTCAGCGCTCGCAGTCAAAAAGGATTCCATTCCCTCATCGAGGCGGTGGGAGAAGCATTGGGCCGCGAATTCTTGGAAGTCGAGGTCGACGTCGACCATGCCGATGGGCGCCTACTTGCTTACTTGTCTGAAAAGGGCGAAGTCTTGTCACGAGAATTTGGTGAAGACCACATCACCGTTCACGTGCGACTGCCCTCCGGCGCGATGGGACCGGTGCAGCGGACAGCGCTGGCGATACGGCCCGCAGGTCAGCACTCCGGACCAGGTCAACAGGACGAGGAGGCGAACGCATCGAACGTGGAGATGCCTCTGCCGCTGGTCGATCGATCGAGTGAAGTGGCTTAAGGAAAGCGGACGGGCAATCGGTTTGCGTGGCCGTTCGCTCTTGGGGACTTCGAGGAAGGATGACGTTCGATGCGCTGGAGTCCGAACGGGGCGGTTGTGGTTGTTACCGGTGCGAGCAGCGGAATCGGTCACTGCCTCAGTCGCGAGCTGCTTCGTCACGGGGCGAGCGTGGTCGCGGTGGCGCGCCGCAAAGAACCGTTGATCCAGCTTTTTCATGCCGACGGCGTGAAAGAGAGCGACGGCGAGCTTGTGCCGTTGGCAGGGGACATCACCGATCCGTCGACCCGGCAGCGCATCGTTGAGGCCGCCGCGGAACTTCGCCGTGGTCAGGCTGACTTACTGGTCAATAACGCGGGGATCGGTGCGATCGGCCCCTTCGTCGAGGCCACCCCACAGCGGCTGCGTCGCGTCATGGAAGTGAATTTCTTTGCCGCGGCTGAGTTGACGCGGTTGATGATCCCCCTGCTCCAACGTGGCCGCGCTCCGGTCATCTGCAACATCAGTAGCGTGTTGGGGCACTGCGCCGTTCCCGGGAAGAGCGAGTACTGCGCTAGTAAGTTTGCCTTGCACGGATGGAGCGACTCGTTGCGGGCGGAATTGGCGGCTGATGGGATTCAGGTCACCTTGGTCAGCCCGAGTACGACCAGGAGCGAGTTTTTTGACTCGTTGATTGAAACCGGGGACGATCAAACGTCGAGGAGCCTCGGCAGTTGGACGCCGGAGAAGGTGGCGAGCCAAGCTTTCCGGGCCATCCGGCTCCGCCGCCGCGAGGTAATTCTCAGCCTCGGCGGAAAAGCGCTCGTCTACGCGGATCGCTTCGCCCCGAGTCTGGTCGCCGCGGCGCTGGCCAGATCGTTCGCGTCTCATCAGCGGCCGGACCGAGGGGATGGCTGAGCCTGATCACAGGCGAAGGAAACGAAGACACGTGAGAGTGACGTTGCTGCATGGCCTCCCTCGAAATCCTGTATGAAGATAACCACCTGCTGGTTGTCAACAAACCGGCTGGACTTGCCACGATGGGTGCAGAGTCCGGGCCGACCGTTCATTCGCTGGCCGCTGACTACATCAAGCGGAAGTATCGTAAACCGGGCAAGGCGTTTGTGGGCGTGGTCAGTCGTCTCGATGCGATGACCAGCGGCGTGATCGTCCTGGCAAGAACCAGCAAAGCGGCATCCCGATTGTCGTCGCAGTTTGCCGGGCGAGCGGACAAGTTGGCGCAGAAGCAGCCCAGCGATCAAGGGTTGCCCCGGGATGTCGAAAAGGTCTACCTGGCCGCAATCGATGGAAGCTTGGCCGACGAAACGGGTCAATGGGTGGACGATCTCTTCAAAGACGATGCGGCCCATCGCATGCGGGTCGTGGATGCGAATCGCCGGGGCTCGAATCCCAATCGTTTGGCCGCCGAAGGCCAAGATGCAAAGCGAGCCGTGTTGCGTTATTGCCAGCTGACTTCCGGAGTGAACGGCTCGGTCGTGGCGGTGCGATTAATGACTGGGCGCAAGCACCAGATTCGAGTGCAGTTTGCCCAACGCGGTCATCCCGTCCTGGGTGACCGCAAGTATGGGTCAACCAGGAACTTTCCCAAGGGCATCGCGCTTCACAGTTGGCGGGTGCGGATTCTCCATCCGACCCGTCGAATTCCCATCTGGTTCCAAGCCGAACCGCCCGCGTCGTGGAAGCCGCTGTTGAAAAACCTTGACATCAGTGACGAGCTTCAACAGCGGATTGCTCGCTACCTGGCCGTTGATTGGAGTGATGCTTCGTGAATTGCTCAGGTTCTCAACGCACCTCCGGCTTTCTTCCCGATCGAATCATCTCCGGCGGTCAAACGGGTGTTGATCGCGCCGCCCTGGACGTCGCGATCGCCCTCGGAATCGAACACGGTGGGTGGTGTCCAGCGGGTCGGCTCAGTGAGGACGGATCGATTCCAAGTCGGTATCAGTTGGACGAAACCGATTCGAGTGAGTATCCGGTTCGCACCGAGCAGAACGTGATCGACAGCGATGCGACCTTGATTCTTAGCACGGACCGCTTGACCGGCGGCACTCGGTTGACCAAGCGAATGTGCGACCGGCACGGCAAACCTCATTTGATCGTCAGGATCGACCGAGAGAGCGAGCAGGTTGTCCGTGATTGGTTGTGCCAACAGCGTCCAGGATCGCTGAACGTGGCGGGGCCGCGGGAAAGCACTTCCCCGGGAATCTACGAGCGTTCGCGAACCTTTCTCTTGCTCGCTTTGCAATGACCCGGCGGCTTCACCGCTGAGAGCCGCCGGCCTTGGCTTGCTGCAATGCCGACAACGCGTGGCTGAATCATTCCGCACAACCTGACCCGTTGCCGCGAATCGTGCGCTGTTTCGTAATCGGAAAAGCAAGCCTCGTCCCGATTTCCGCCGATAGCAAGAATGTTCCCAATACCGCGAGAGTCTTTCTCGAATCGCTTTGCGGTCCGATGGGAACTCCCGCCAACC
>JARFQX010000361.1 GCA_029287555.1 Rubripirellula sp.
CCCCGCAGAGCGTGCTTGAAGCTTTGTGCCCCAGCCCCCGGACGCACCAGCCCCCGGACGCACCAGCCCCCGGACGCACCAGCCCCCGGACGCACCAGCCCCCGGGCGCACCAGCCCCCTGCGACGCACCGGTCTCCGAGATGCACCGGTCTTCGAGATGCACCGGTCTCCGAGATGCACCGCGGCATCCGTTTTCATCGAATCGACAGCAGCGAGTGGGGGCGAAGCTGTTTGGGGTTATCCAGTCGAGCGACTCGCATCGGTCGACGTGCCCGAAAGGGCAACCATATCGGAATGCTTCTCTCCGACAAGAGCAAGCCTCGTCCCTGTCTAAACAAGCGTGCCCGATTCGGGAACTATGCGAAACTACGCGTGCTCGTGCTCGTGCTCAGCGAAGCGGTGCTCGTTATCGAGAGGAGCGTCAAGGGCCGAGTCAATCGACTCGATGGTCGAGCACGAGCACCGTCGCAAGCGACTGAGCACGAGCACGGAAAGAAGATTAAATCATCATCGCGCACCGTTATTCAGCGTCGGCGTTTGAGCCGATCGGTTACCAGGGGCTGTCGCGTTAACTCAAGCTTGACCGGAATTGCATAGTTTGGAAGCCGGCCGCGGCAGTGACGCCGCATCCTGATCTTGAAGTCCTGGATCGATTCTTCGCTCGTCAGCCGAATTCGCGCCCCCACCACTTGTCCCATCAAGGGATTTTGAATTGGTCCAACGGCAGCTTCTTCGACTTCGGGCATCTCAAGCAAGACGCTTTCAACCTCGACAGGTGCCACCTTCTGGCCACCGACATTGATGACTTCACACGTACGCCCCAGGACGCGCATCCATTCGCCTCGGCATTCCACCTGGTCGCCCGTGTTCATGAATCCATCTTCGTCGAAGGGACTCGGTGCGTTGAGGTATCCCAACATCGACGTTTCTGAACGTATCCAGAGACGGCCCTGAACAACCTTGGTTTCATAACCCTCACCTCCGACTTTCATCCACAACGAAGAGTTTCCCTGGGACCTGGATTTGAGTATTCCGACCTCAGTTGTCCCGTAAGTTTGCAACATTTCAACGGTCGGCAAGACGTGAACTAGACGTTCCAGTACGCTGGCCGGCATCGGTTCCGATCCGTAAGAGATTCGCTGTAGCGACGAAAGATCGTACCGCTCCATTGCGCCCGAGATCAGCATCAGGTTCAGAAACGTCGGTGACACCGGCAAGACTTCGACACGATGCTTCTCAATCGCAGCGCAAACATCGTGCGGTGTACGAGAAGCCGGCGCAATGAGCGTTCCACCATGGGTCAACACGTGCAGCATTGTGTTGACGCCACCAATGTGATCCATCTGCATGAAACCAAGAACTCGCTTGGGAGGACGAGGTGAACGATGCCTATCACAAAGCCGCTGCAGATCGTGAACCGCGCCCTTGGGCTGGTGCGTCGTGCCAGAGGTGAACAGCACCAGGCCCGGGCGTTGAGACTCGATGAGAGATCGATATTCCGCCGCTGGCTCGTCGTTGCCGCGCGACGACAACTCGACCAATTCGTAAGTGGCCGAAAACAGGTGCTTTGCACCGGCCAACGCCAACAAATCCTCAATCCGGCCGCCCGATTTGGGCGGTAGCGGCACGGCGACTGCACCTGCCTTGGCCAGTGCGAAGAACAAACTGATCGACTCGAGTTGGTAACGGGCCGGAAGACCGACGACAGCTCCCACGCCAATCGATGCCGATCTCAGCTGCGCGTACCGGCGATCGATCGCATCCGCCAAATCGCGATAGCTGGAATTCGATTCGTCGCTTTCATTCAAGAGGGCGGGCAGTTCTCTCCGCTTGCCAAGTTGCAGATCGACCTGGCCCAAATCAAGAGTCGCACGGGAGAGAGCGGGTTTTGTAGAGGTCCTCATGATGCAGTGACTTAACGCTCGACTGGTTCTTTCGTTGGCGAGCCAAGTGGAGGAGGACACGGCCGATTGTTTCCTATCCTGCCCCACCAAGATACAAAACCTGTCCCGTAATCATATCACTGGCAGGATGCAAAAAAAACTCGGTCGCGTGCATGATGTCTGCCATCGTTGTCCATCGCGAGATGGCTTGATTGGCAACCAGATCCTCAAGTTTTTCTCGCGCAACACCCCGCAACAAATCGGTGTCCGTGGGAGCCGGACCGATCGCGTTGACAGTGATTCCCATGGGTCCGAGCTCTCTGGCCAGCACCCGGGTCCATTGTTCAACCGCGGCTTTGGTCGCCGAGTAAACCGCCTCGCCTTCCAATCGCAGTGGCACAGCAACGGAGGTCAGATTCAGGACCCGCGGGCTGCTTGCCGACCGCAGCAGACGAATCGCGTCATGGGTGACGTGAATTAGCGAGCACAGATTCAAGTCAATCATCTTTCGCGCGACAGCGGGAGGCTGCAACGCACTCGCCCCCATCATTGCGACAGCGGCGTTATTGATCAAAACGTCAAGCGATCGCTGTTCATGTCGGATCGCCGACATCATCGCGGCTACGTCGACAGCTTCCGTCAGGTCGGCGGTGTAGTGCTGGTAGTTGGGATGCTGCAGCGTTGCCTCGGAACGGGCGCAGCCAATGACTGTGTCACCAAGGTTGAGGAAATGCTCAGCCATCGAGCGACCAATTCCTCGACTCGTTCCCGTCACCAGGATCCGCCGCGGTTGGTGCGACGTCATCGGTTCAGTGGTGTCAGACTCCATCGTTTGCCGCAGAAACGAGACTCCCTAAGTACGCAACCAACGACGGCACATCCCGAAAAGGGCTGTGTTTGCCCGACATTGCCTTTTCATCGCTCACCGAAATATCGAAGCCCCGCTCTGCGAACGCATCTTCAATATCCATCGCGAGCGCGACAAGTTCCATCGAATCAAGCTGACCGTCTTCGCCAAAGATGGGAGAATCGGGGCTGATCTGTGATTGTTGATCAGCTTCGCGGACGAGATTCAAATCATGTAGCACGTCAAGAACCAGAGCTCGAATCTCCTCATCAGAAAGCTTTTTCAATGCGATCTCCTGGTGTTTGCGTCGTCTTCCTTTCTTCTTGCCAAGAAGCGTGAACGGACCCTTGAAAGCTAGCCCATTTTCACTTCGCGGTGAATGGGACATTGATTCCGATTCTTTTTGTCGACAGTGGCACACGTCTTGCTCCGTAAGCGATTGAAGAAGGTTGCGCGTAAGTGCACACCGGCCGAAGTGATCGTCTCAATTGACAGCGAAAGGAGATCAACATGAGCGACAACGTTTACAAAGTGATCGAATTGGTTGGAACCAGCACGGATTCGTGGGAAAAGGCGGCCGCAACGGCCGTGGAAGAAGCGGCAAAACACTTGAACGATCTCAGGATCGGCGAAGTGACGCAGATGGACGTTCAAATCGACGAAGGAAAGGTTGTCGCCTATCGAGCCAAGGTGAAGGTGTCGTTCAAGTACCACCCGAGCGCTGGTGACTAGCCCACGGGGAGAAGTTTGAAGGGTGAAGTGTGAGGTGTGAAAAAGATCTGCACTTCACGCTTCACACACCAAATGCGTTGAGCAGTCGGCGGGCGGCTACTTCCGGCGGCATTGTGCCCGCAAGCACCTCTGCTTCCAGCTTTCCACGCATCGCCCCAACATCGGGATGATTGCGGAACGCCTGTTGCAGCCGATCCTCGATGATGGCCCACAACCAGCGGACACGCTGGTGGCGGTGGCGGCGAGCCAATTCGCCGGTGGCTTTCAGTTCTGCGTATCGCTGCTCGATCGCCTCCCACACCTGATCGACCCCCCGGTTGTGCAGCGCGCTACACGTGAGCACCTGCGGTGGGTACTGTTGCGTGCCCATCAGTGATTTGATCGCCATGTTGTACTGTCGTGCCGCCAGTTCAGCAGCCGTCAACGTATCATCGTCCGCCTTGTTAACGGCGATCACGTCAACCAATTCCAACAGCCCGCGTTTGATACCCTGCAGATCGTCACCTGCTCCTGGCAGCATCAACGCTAGGAAACAATCGGTCATATCAGCAACCATTGTCTCTGACTGGCCGACGCCAACGGTTTCAACCAGGACAATTTCGTATCCTGCAGCCTCGCATACCATCATGCTTTCGCGTGTCTTGCTGGCCACTCCACCCAACGTGCCCGCTGACGGGGAGGGGCGAATGTACGCATTCGGCTCGGCGGAAAGCCGCGACATCCGCGTCTTGTCACCGAGGATACTGCCACCGCTGATACCACTGGACGGATCGACGGCCAAAACCGCAATCCGCTGACCTCGAGCGGTCAAGTGCAAACCCAGCGCCTCGATGAAGGTGCTTTTCCCTACCCCGGGCGCGCCGGTGATGCCGACGCGAATCGCCTTGCCGGTGAATGGAAGCAAACGGGTCAACAAGTCCTCAGCCTGCAACTGGTGCTCCTGATTGTTCGACTCAATCAGCGTCAGCGCGCGCGGCAGAATCGTGATGTCGCAACTTCGCACCCCGGCAAAGTACTCGTCCGTCGACAACTGACGACGGCGGGGGACCTCAAGCGTCATGCTGCTCACCGGTTAGCCTTCGGTTGCCTCGACAGCTTCTCCCAACGAGAAACCGAGTCGATCTGCCAGGTCCCGAACCAACCTGACGGCGGCCTCGGCGATCACGGTGCCGGGACCGAAGACCTCCGCGGCGCCGGAGTCAAACAGGGCCTGTCGATCCTCGGGAGGGATCACTCCGCCGGCCACAATCATGATGTCCTCGCGACCCAAAGCGGCAAGCTCCTTGCGGAGTTCAGGAACAAGCGTCAGGTGACCGGCGGCGAGCGAACTGACCCCGACGATGTGGACATCATTTTCAACGGCCTGTCGAGCCGTCTCGGCGGGGGTGCGGAACAGGGGACCAATGTCGACGTCAAAACCGAGATCCGCGAATGCGCTGGCAATGACTTTCTGGCCACGGTCATGGCCATCCTGTCCCATCTTGGCAACCAAAATTCTGGGCCTTCGACCTTCGGCTTGCTCAAACTGTTCCACCAACTTTCGCACTTCTTCAGCCATTGTCTCGTTTTCCAACGCGGATGCGTAAACGCCGCGGACGGACTGGATCGGCGCCTCGTAGCGACTGTAGACTTTTTCCAGCGCCTCACTAATCTCGCCCACCGTCGCTCTGGCCCGCGCCGCATCAACCGCAAGTTCCAGAAGGTTCCCCCGTTCGCTGCTGGCAGCTTCGGTCAAGGCCGCCAGCGTTGCACCGACTTGGGCCTGGTCGCGTTCATCGCGAAGTCGCTTGAGCCCCTCAACCTGGGTCTTCCTTACCGCCGTATTGTCCACATGAAGAACCTTCATCTGCTCCTCTTCGGCGGGACGGTACTTATTGACGCCAATCACCGTCTGCTGCCCTGAATCGATGCGGGCCTGGGTGCGAGCCGATGCTTCTTCGATGCGCAGTTTTGGAATCCCTGCTTGAATGGCTTTGGTCATTCCGCCCATGTCTTCGACTTCGCGAATATGGCTCCAAGCTCGCTGGGCTAAATCGTTCGTCAAACGTTCAACGTAGTAACTGCCACCCCAGGGATCGACCACGTCGCAGGTATCGGTTTCTTGCTGCAGAAACAGTTGCGTATTGCGGGCAATGCGGGCAGAAAAATCGGTAGGCAGCGCGAGTGCTTCATCGAGCGCATTGGTGTGCAACGATTGCGTGTGGCCGTGTGCCGCCGCCATTGCCTCCACGCACGTCCGGGTCACGTTGTTGTAAATGTCCTGGGCGGTCAAACTCCAGCCACTGGTTTGGCTGTGGGTCCGCAAGGAGAGGCTTTTTGGATTCTTGGGCTCAAACTGTTTGATCAACTTGGCCCAAATGATCCTAGCCGCACGCAGCTTGGCGACTTCCATGAAATAGTTCATCCCAATCGCCCAAAAGAACGACAGTCGCGGACAAAACGCGTCGACGTCCAATCCGGCCGCGATACCGGTGCGTACATATTCCAACCCATCGGCAAGCGTGTAGGCCAATTCCAGGTCGGCCGTTGCGCCTGCTTCCTGCATGTGATAGCCACTGATACTAATGCTGTTGAATTTCGGCATCCGCTGGCTGGTGAACTCAAAAATATCGGCAATGATTCGCATGCTCGGCGCGGGCGGATAGATGTACGTGTTGCGAACCATGAACTCCTTGAGGATGTCATTTTGAATCGTCCCGGCGAGTTGCTCTTGCTTCACGCCCTGCTCTTCAGCAGCAACGATGTACATCGCCATGATTGGCAGCACCGCACCGTTCATCGTCATCGACACGCTCATTCGGTCGAGCGGGATTCCGTCAAACAATATCTCCATATCCTGGATGCTATCGATCGCAACGCCCGCCATGCCAACATCACCCGTTACTCGGGGATGATCCGAGTCGTAGCCACGATGAGTCGCGAGATCAAACGCGATACTCAAGCCCTTCTGGCCCGCAGCGAGATTTCGACGGTAAAAAGCATTCGAATCCTTGGCGGTTGAAAACCCGGCGTATTGCCGCACCGTCCAGGGCCGCTGGACGTACATCGTCGCATACGGTCCGCGCAAAAACGGCGGCAACCCCGGCATCGTTCCCAAGTGATCGAGTCCTTCGCGGTCAGCGGATGTGTACAAAGGCCGCACGGGGATCAGCTCAGGCGTATGCCAGATCAGTTGCTCCTCCGTCTCACCGACCTCCGATCGCCACTGCTGAGCCGTTGCCCAC
>JARFQX010000470.1 GCA_029287555.1 Rubripirellula sp.
GTCGCAGCCTCCTCCGAAAGAAAAGTGGTTGGCCTTGATCAATCCGACGCACGCGTCATCTCACGAACGGTTTCGTTGTGCCCTGTTGGCGGTGCTTGTGCTGAAGCTTGTGACCGCCGGCCCGCCGTTTTGCTGCGCGGCGAACGAGCCCTTTAAGATCAAGCTGGTCGACCGCGAAAATGGCTGGCCCGTTCCGCTGGTTGAATTGCGAACCACGCATCATGTGAGGTTGGTGTCGGACAACGCTGGGCTGATCGCGTTCGATCTACCTGAATTGATGAACGTGTCGACCTGGTTGCACGTTCGCGGGCATGGGTACTCAGTCCCCAGGGATCGATTTGGATACGAGGGCGTGCGAGTGGTCCCGCGTCCGGGCGAGGCTGTTACGATTCAACTCGCGCGCGAGTTACCTGCCAAGCGATTGGGAAGAATCACCGGTGGTGGACTATTCTCAGAAAGCCAGAAGCTCGGCCTGCAGACGGACTGGTCCGAGCAAGGCATTCTGGGTTGCGATAGTGTCCAGAACGCGCGACATGGCGAGAAGCTCTTTTGGAGCTGGGGTGACACGACGCTGCCCGGGTATCCGTTGGGGCGGTTTCACATGATCGCCGCCACGACTTCGGTCCAGCCACTCAGTGACTTTCGCCCGCCGATACGTTTGCGTTACGACTATTTCGTCGATGACGATGGGGTGCCTCGCAACGTCGCTCAGATGCCGGGCCGGGGTCCCACCTGGCTATCCGGGTTCGCAAGCCTTCCTGATCGCGAAGGCCGCAATCGGCTTGTTGCCACTTACTCCAAAATCGAGCCACCGCTGACCGAGTATGAAAGGGGCCTCTGCGTCTGGAACGAATCTGCATCCAAGTTCGAAAAGCTGCGCGTACTCTGGAAATCCTCGCAAGATTCCGCTCAGCCGATCGCCGCGCCCTCCGGGCACGTTGTGTATTGGGTCGACGAAACGGGTCAACGTTGGGCGTGGTTCGGTGATCCGTTTCCGACTTTACGCTGCCGAGCGACTTTCGAAGATTGGTCCGACCCCGTGCGTTGGGAGCGGCTCGAACCTCAACAAAGGGTTCCAATCCAAAATTCGGATGACTTGATCAAGCCGCATCGTGGGGCGATCGCGTGGAACGCGTTTCGCAACAAGTGGGTTTGCATCTTCACACAGCTTGGCGGTAACCCATCGCATCTCGGTGAGCTTTGGTACACCGAAGCCGACGCGCCAACAGGCCCCTGGGGCGGCGCGATCAAGGTCGTCACGCACGACCAGTACACCTTCTACAACCCGCAATTGCATCCTGAGTTCACCGAACCCGGTTCTTCTATTCTGCTCTTCGAAGCGACCTACACGCGGACGTTCTCGGCAACCAAGGAAGCAACGCCACGGCACGACTACAACCAAGTCCTCTATCGCTTGGATCTCGACGACCTTCCGTGACCGGCCCCACGTCATTAAAGTCCTTTGCCCGAACAAGCGGAATCCAATTCTTTTCGAAACAACGTCCAAGAACGAAACCACGACGCGGACAGCGCGGCCCCAGGGCCCGCCAAAGCATGATGCTGCTGAGGCCGCGCAGCGTCTAACTGTTGACCGTTTGGGACTGCCACTTGAACCGGCGACAAATGAAGCATCAATCCGCAACGGGTTTCGACACCACGGGCGTGCTGAAGAGGCTGATGCAATCATTGCGAAAACGGAAATAGCCGATCCCAATGGTGACCAGGCAGTAGAGGGCAATCACCAGTGGACTTTCGCCTGCCCTGAGCAGCCGCTGGGTGTCGAGGTGGGGATCGTTGGAAAACGCGGAAACGGCGAGGTACGTGCCGTTGGCGACCAGGCAAAAATCGGCAATGAACCGAGTGGATCGCTTGCGAAATGTCGCGGCAGCAAGCAGTGGGATCAACACGCCAAGGATCGGCCCACCCCAGATCGTCACGCGCGGATACGGATCGGGATGATGGATGCTGTACGGCAATCGCCAAGGCGTCAGATCGTAGTCGACAAGTTTCGCACCACTTAACCAGCCCGCTACCAGGTGACCCGCCTCGTGCGTCAGGGTCATCACGCCCCAGGAAGCCAAGACGAGGGCGACGAAGATAATCGTCCGGTTTGACATGCCACCGTCCCCCCAAGACTGAAAGAATCGATGTGTACCGGACGAATCGATGTGCACTGGAGGAGAAAGCTTGCTGGGGATGACGCTCGCGGCAAGGGTCAGCGTATCGAGAGCATTCGCTCAAGCGCGATCAGGCTCCAGCGGCTTGTTTCCTCATCGACCTCGATCCGGTTCACAACCGCCCCATCGATTAAATTCTCGAGGGACCAGCAGAGGTGTGGAAGATCAATCCGGTACATCGTCGCACACATGCAAATCACTGGGCTGAGGAAGTGAATCTCCTGTTCCGGATGTTCCGACTTGAGCCGATTGACGAGGTGAAGTTCGGTGCCAATCGCCCACTTTGTTCCGGGCGGGCTTGCCTCCACCGTGCGAATGATCTTTCCCGTGCTGCCCGACACGTCAGCCAAATCGTTGACCTCGCGCGGGCACTCCGGATGAACCAGAATCTTGATCTCCGGATCTCGCTTGCGAAAAGCCTCGACGTGCTCAGCCCGAAACATCTGATGGACGCTGCAGTGGCCTTTCCAAAGGATGACTCGGCTCGCTTCGATTGCCTCTTCGGTATTGCCCCCGAGATCCATTTCGTATGGATCCCAGACGGGCATTTCCGACTCTTCAATCCCCATCGGCAACGCGGTATTTCGGCCCAAATGTTGGTCGGGGAAAAAGAAGACTCGGTCTCCGCGTTCAAATGCCCATTCGATCACGGCGCGGGCGTTACTGCTCGTACACACAATGCCCCCGTGCTTCCCGCAGAATGCCTTCAGGCTGGCAGCACTGTTGATGTACGTGACTGGGATGACCCTTTTGGTATCAATGACCTCCGACATGTCCTGCCAGGCTGCTTCGACTTGGGCGATGGCCGCCATATCAGCCATCGAACATCCGGCGGCCATGTCAGGAAGAATAACCGCAACCCGGCGTCCATCACGTTCGCGAAGCTTCTCCGGACGGTTGGCTAGAATATCGGCCGTTTCTGCCATGAAATGGACGCCGCAAAAGACAATTGTCTCGCAGGAAGCGCTATCCGCCGCCATTTGGCTAAGCTGATAGCTGTCGCCCCTCAGATCGGAGTGAGCGATCACTTCATCCTGCTGGTAATGATGGCCAAGAATGAGCAGCTTGTCGCCAAGTTGCCCGCGAATCTTCTCGATCCGATTCTTCAGTTCTTCTGGCTCAAGCGTCTTGTAGGGGGCAAGCGGGTGGACCTCGGCAGGATCAGACGTCAACGTAACCAGATTATCGGTGCTCAGGTTATCAGTACTCAAGGTAGCTTCCTTCCGCCCATCAGAGGATCTTCATGCCATCGCCCACATTGTAGCCCCTTTCCAAGTTTTATTCGCCGGGGAAGCTGACATTCTATGCCCCAGGACTGGTGGACTCGGTATACCGTCGGCTGAGAAGATCGTCCACCCAAAACAGGCAGTTCGGACGCGCGCCTGGCTCATTCACCGTTTCTGCCAGGCGACCGCGTGAATCAATGGGGGTCGGACCACCGCAGCATCGAGATGGGCCAAGGGCACGTGTCAAGCAAGCGTCGTTCTTTCAAGCCTCCGAGCGTGAAAATGCGGACATCCCGCGGATCGAGTGCGAGCAAGTCAATGTTGCTGGGGCTTCGCCACTCACACTCTTGCGTCCAGTCGAACCGATTACCCCTGGGGTGAAATCGAAATCGATCCTCTTCCGCGAGATTCAGGCGGTCTGACATCTCCCCGTAGATCACCGGTCGGATTCCGATGGCTCGGGCGGCGGCCATCCGGATCGCCACTCCGTGAGGTTCGTAGTCCCAGCGTCCCAGGTGTTGCCGAAAGCATCTCTTTTCCAGCAATTGCCTCAACGACAAGGCGGAAAAGCAGACAACCGGAAAGCGATGATTGGAGGTTCGGGCCGCAGCGAGGAGTCGACCGCAACGAACGATGCGAACAAGGGTTTCGAAAGCACCTCGCTGAGCATGCGAAAGTCCACCTAACAAGATGGAATCCAAATACTGCCGTTGTGTTTCACCCGGCCACTTTCCATGAGGCGCTCGCGTGCAGTGAATCAGCCATTGGCCATGGGGGCTCGACCACAGAGGGTCCGCAGGATCCTCTGCCGTCAATCGCTGCTTTCGCTTCGCCGAGCATTTTGCCGCTTCGTCCCACGATTCGATTCCCGGATCATACCAACCGATGGCGCCAGCTTCGATCAATCCGCGTGCGTCGCAGTGCTTGGTGCGAGTCGCCGCAACTCGGACCGAAGCGGTGGTGTCGAGCTTCAGACGGCTGCGCAGTTGGCGAGCGATCAAACCGCCTCGCCTGACGTAGACGGCATCGACCCTGTCGGATAAGGCGATCAGAGCGGCATCGACGGAGACGACCACATCACTTTGAGGTACGACCAGCAAGTCGGGCGTTCGAGTTGCTTCGGCGCGAGCCCTCTCGCGTGACGTTCCGGCGTCAATCGCCAGTCGTCGGCAGGGAACACCAAACAACTCAGCGGCCCGATGCGCCCAAGGTTCGATCGCTGACCCGCTGGCGACAAGCAACTCAGCTCCTC
>JARFQX010000487.1 GCA_029287555.1 Rubripirellula sp.
GCTCTTCCCATCCACGGCCTTCGATCGGCATCAATTCGGCGTTGGTCCATTGATGCCCAGGGAAAGCCTCTTGAGAATAGGCAAGCGAGGCACCGATGGTCGATCCACCGGCAGCCAAAAGAAACTGTCGACGCGTGTGCATGGAAGGTCGGTCATCAGGAAGGTGAACGAAGGGAACGCGTGACCCCTTAAAGGTGCCCGAGTTCAGAATGAATGGAGCGAAGTTTAACCCAAACGTGAACCGGGAGGGGCCCAGAACAATCGTGGCAGGTCTTGAGCAAGTACCACGCTTACAAACTGTTCGGCCCGAATTCTGTGATGGTTATGCAGCAGGCCTTTGTTACGCGTGGCCTGTTTTCTCGTCCGCTATTCGAATCAGGCCACGGTGCCGGCGTGCATGGTGCCCGTAGCGCGGTGCCGGCGTTTCGGGGCGCGGGGCCTGCTCCTCGTCGTTCTTTGTAGGGCTCCTCGCAACTCTCCTGGCGACTCCCGGCGCGTCTTTGCGTCGATACGGCAGCAGTCTGGTCCGTCATTTGCAGCTTGGAGCCAGCAGGTCTGGGGTGGCCTAGGGTGCTGATGCAAAAGCAGCCGGATCGATTCATGCAATTGCATCTCAAGGACATGCTCCTGGAACACGATTCACGTTTGTTCGGACCGACTTAGCATTCCATGAGTCTGCATGCGTGCCCTGTCGCCTTACCCTTTCCGACCGCAACTGGTCCTTAGGTATTACAGGCGGATAAGGCAACGATGAAATTCGCATCGATCGGGGTACTTCTCCTGGCGTTTGCGACTCCAGCCCACGCTCAAGAAAAGGGCGGCATGGAGCAGCTCAACGAGCTTGTCTTGATTCGCGAGAATATTGAGATGCTGGAAAAGCTCGGATCGCGGGATGTGCTATTACAGAGCGAATCGAAGATCGCGGAGCAACTCTCTCGGGCAGGCAAGGTACTCGGTGCCGAGGGACCCATCACCCGCGAGAGGCTGATTGAAGTAACCGGCGGCAGTTCGCCACCTCCCACCGCGTGGCAGAAGATCACCGGATTCTTCACCTTCGTCAACATTGTGATGGTCATTGCGGCGATCATGCTGACCATCGCGGTTGTTTGGCTTTTTTCCGCCTACTTCGTCTCGCTCATTCTCGCGGTGCCACGGAATGCTTGGGAAGTCATCGCTTACGCAATATGCCTTTTCATGATCTGGATGGGCTGGAAAGCGAAACCCGGCATGCAGTTGCTGTGGGTGTTGCCGGGGTGTTTCGGGCTTATCGGGGCTCTGCAACTGAACTATCACAATTGGTGGGAATTGAAGGACGTCGATGGAGGTAACCTAGGAACGCCTCGAGCGAAAACCGTAGAACGTTTCAATCATTTTGCATCGCTCGTCTTGGCCATCGCCTGGGGAGCGGTGGCCTACGCGTTCGAGAGCCAGTTCTTGGGATTCATGGCAGCTGGCGCCTTCGTGAGCTTTCTTGGATTTGCTTGCGGCATGATTCCGGGTCTTGTCTGGATTGGGTTCGAGGGCGATTCCGATGCCGTCGTTGTAAGGGCTACGCTTGCTGCGTTCGGCATGAGCGCTCTCTACACCGTGCTTTACGCCACGGGTCAGGCCCCGGCATTCTTGAACACCTTCGGAATCGGGATGTCGTCGTGGGGATACTTCGTCTTCTATCTTGGGATGCTTATCATGTCTAGCAAGTATTGGTCTTGGGAATCCGATACTTCGACGGACGGAGGTTACACGGTCAATTGGCGCAAGTATTTGGCGATGCAGATTCTCACAGTCTGTGCCGGCGTTGCCGCCCTCTACGTCGGCAGCGTCTATGGCATCGGCCTGCTAAAGGGAATCGGTGGGACGTTCTTCGGGCTGTTCTTAATGGAAAAGTGGTACGACATTCGGTGGGTTGGCGTTGGTTGGGCTTGGTCTCTGCTGGGCTTGTCCGCCATGCTTTACCTGTTCGTCATCTTTGCGCAGCAGAATCCGGAGTACTTTTTGTTCGTTGCGGAATAGCCACGGGAAACATCGCCTCTCCCTGCTCGTGCTCTTCGTTCGCGTCGCTTCCTCGCTTGTTTGTGGCGGTTTCTGTCTGGTGGTTCTTACCTTCTAACGACATGAGGCAGGCGGTCGAAGGGGATCTCTACGGACCGTTTCGACGCAGGCATCCGTGATCGGCTTCCATAGCAGAATCCCGAGTACGGCCGCGGCCAAGAACGGCGTCAGAAGAGATTTTGCCACGAATGTCCACGGATTGGCACGAAGAAAATCCGCAAGGTTCAATTCGTTCACTGGCTTTGAGCAGCGCCGGAAGAGATGTTGCCGCGAATGTTCACAAGTCTTCACGAAAGAAATCAGGGTTGGGTGCGATTCGTTTGTGAAGACTTGTGAAGATCCCTGATATTCGTGGCAGACTTTTCTCACGTATCACGCTTCTTCTTGTAATGGGGGCTGCCGAACGATGCATCTTGCTTTGTTGAGTCCCGGTTTTGCGAATCGTGGCACCGATTTTGCTCCCCGATTGATCGACCTTTGCTTCCTATCGAATCCATGAAACGCTTGCTGCTCGGTGCGCTGTTCACCATTCCGCTAGGAGTTTTTTTTATCGCTGGCGTTTTATGGATGTGGGAGCGTTCGCTGCTACTGGCCGGGGGTATCGTAGCGATCGCGTGTTGGACCGCCGGTTTGATACTCCTGCGGCGATGGCTGTCGCGACTCGGCTATCCGCATCCAATTCCCGACGATTGGACGGCACGCGATCGAGAGGCGATGGCATTGGTCGAGGCCCGGGAAGCATCACTTCTGGAGGCTTCGACCGACGATTTGGCGGATCGATCCTTTCAAGAGAAGATCGTTTACGACTTGGCTCTGCAGCTTGCCCGCCATTATCACCCCGAATCGGAAGATCCGCTCGCGCCGCTCACGCCGCGTCAGCTGGTCGTCGCCGCAAGAGTCATGGCTGACGACGCAGGCGATTGGCTGGACTATTATTTTCCAGGAAACCGGATCGTCACGATTGGGCAGTTTCGGCGGCTGGGTGAGTTGCCTTGGTGGATCTCGGCCGTCGCGAAGTGGACTTCGATCGTGGCGAGATGGGGGAGAAGCGGTGGTGACTCCTCCGGCGTTGGGGCTACGGAGACTCGTGGGGTCGAACCATCCGCCCGTCTCGCCGGCGGGAAGATGCCGGTTCTCGTGGCCCGCGTTTTGTTGCGAAGGCTCGGTGTCCGATTGATTGACCTGTATGCCGGACGCCTTCAAGATGACCAGCGTGATCAAACACGTGCTCAGCGAGTGGCGGCGGAGTCCAGTTTGGAGTCTCCAGGTTCGAACCAAGTGACGATCGCCTTTGTGGGAGAACCCGGTAGTGGCAAATCAGCCATGATCCGGGCGATGCTTGGTGAAGGCCGATCGACGCGAGATCGTTTGCCCGGTGCGACGCACGTCAGCCGTTATCGCGTTCAACTCGGCGAACCGTTCGCCCGTCTGGTGGTTCTCGAGGCCGATCTTGTCCTCAATACGATCGCCCGCGATCTTCGTTGGATTGCCGAAAAGTGCGATTTGGTAGTCTTCGTCTGCAAGGTCACCGGTTCGAAAGACGAGGCCCGAGCGATCTTGCGAACGCTGTTGCAGAACGGGGCCGGGCCCCCCGTCGTGACGGCTCTGAGCCACGTCGATCAAATCGCCGAGGTCCCGGCGCGAGCCGGCCGCGCGTTTGACATCGATCAGATGCGGACGATCAAGGAATCGATCGCTCCATGGGAAGCCGAATTCGAGGCAATGTCGACCGATTTTGCCGCAGTCT
>JARFQX010000477.1 GCA_029287555.1 Rubripirellula sp.
GCTTTCCAGTGGTGGTGATTCCATTGAGCGAGCGGACCTGCCAGGCGGCTTGAGCCTGCGTCACGGATGCTTCCAAGAGCGTTTCGGCAACCTGCTCGCGTTGGAGCCTTTCCAAGTAGCGGTCGGCGGGCCAACGTCCCGAATCTGGCAATGGAAGGGATGACGGAGAGAGCCGTTTGGTGTAGGGGACCTGAACCGATCGCCCGTTGCGAAACTCGGTGCGGAACTGAATGGTGACACCGGCGTTCACCCCCTGCTGTTGTTGCTGGGGGACCGCGAATTGCCGCATTAGTCGGGGGACCACGCGCTGTTGCTCAGCGTTCCTCCCCCCTTGAGCAAGACCCTCAAAGTCCATCTCCATCATGGCGTTCGCATTGACACCGGATTCAATGAGGGCTTCTTCGACCGGTGCACCAAAGGGATCGGCGGCGAAGTCCCCCAGCAGGTTCTCTCCCCCGGCTAACGCGCGGTTCTCTTGCTCAGCAAGCGCGCGGCGATCGGCTTCAGCGAGCAGGAATTCGCTGACCGCGCGAGTTGCCGGGCGATAGGAGAAAGTGCAACTGCTCGTCTGACGAACCGAACGGCGCCGCGATCCAAGCGAGAAATACGTATCAATCGCGGCTTGTCGCTCTTGGAAACTGTCCAGCAGAGTCGATTGAATGACGGCCAGCGAAAACTCCGCCTGCACCGGATTCCCGGCCGGATCCGTTGCTGAAATTTCCACCGACAACTCTTCCCCTGGTTTCACTTCTTCTCGGAGGGGATGGACGGAGACTTGCAATTGCTGCGTCACGTTGAAGTATGCCGAGGCTTCGTGGAACTCATTTCGCTGCATCACAGCAACATTGAGGTAGGAATTCGGTGCCAACTCGGACGTCATCGGTAGCTTGAGAGGATTCTCGCCTTTCCGGAGCCGGACCAATTGATGTGACAACACGCGGGCTCCCTCCATCGTGACGAGTGCGAGCGAGGGTTCCTCACGCCAGTGCAGATTGACGGTGGCGTCTTCCCCCACCGTGTAACTAAGCCGATCGGCCAGGATTCTCAGTCGCGTCGAGTCCTCGTCACCAGATATCTGCACGCGAGTTTGACCGCTGACTTCATTTCCAAATTGGTCAATGCCGGTCGCTCGAATCACGTACTGGCCGGCACGAACCAACTGCAGCGTTTGTCTCGCCTCGCCTAATGGTGGGTCCGATTTCAGTTCCGCGGTTTCGACCAACTTCTCGCCTCCGCCGCGGAGCGCCTGAATGACCTCGAACACTTCCAGCTTCAAGTCGATGCTGACTGGATTGCCCGCGGGGTCGGCAACTTTGAAGAGTGTTTCGAACGGTTCACTGCTGATGAATACCTCACGAGTCGTCGAAGCGGTGATCGAGAACCCTCGTGTGGCCAGGACGACTTTTTTGGCGGTCTGCAAATTGCGTTGCGAATACTCGACCGATAGTTCGATCAATTGCGATTCGTTAAAGCTCCGCGTATCGAGCTCAAGGGAGACCTTGCCCGATTGATCGGTTTTCGCGGTCACCCATCGGCCATCCGACCCAAATCGATAGCGGATTGTTTCATCAGCCAGGGGCATGCCATAGTAGTAGTGGAGGCCGATCGATCCCCGCACCGTTTCGCCGCGGAAGTACACAGCCTTTTCGAGGTCGATTTCAATCTGCACCGGTTCAAGCTGGTAGGAAGCCACCTTGAATTGAGTGTCGAATGATAGGTCACCGATTGAGTCGTCTTCCCTTGATTTGGAACGATGAAGGTGAACTCGATAGTCGCCCTGCGGTGCGGACTCGGGAAGGATGAAGTTGGCGGCGATCGTTCCGAAGTCACTCAGCTTTACTTCCTCGCGAAGCAGTTTTCGACCACGCGGATCAAAGACATCCAGTTGCATCGTTTCACCCTCACGAAAAAGGTGACGATCCTGGTCCACCCAACGGACGATCCCTTTGATGTTGACTGCTTGTCCGGCTCGATACGCTGGACGATCCGTGTACAGGTATCCTCGTGGTGACAGGCCCACGGCAAACCGCAGACCCTCCAGCGCATTGACTGTTGCCGCCATGTGTTCGGCATCGATCGCGAAGACGCGAAGGTCGTCCGCAGACTTCAATTCGTCATAGTTCTTCTGCACTATCCCCTGGTCGTTCGTGGTCCCTTCGGCAAAGACTCGCTGGCCGTCGCTGACCAGAATGTTGACGCCTTCGGCGGGCTCCTGCTCTCGCATGTTCTCGACGAACACAAACAACTCATTACGCGAGGCTTTGACGATCATGTCGAGATCGCTAACCACGACCATCGTGGTCGCTTCGAGCTTCTCGCTGGCAACCGTCACCGCGGTAACACCGGCACCTTTCATCGGTATCTCGACGTCGCGGTCGAACTGTTCGTATTCCCGATAGCCCTCGATTTGGTAGCTGAATTGATCGTCCGGATCGATCAAGGCGATATCCAGCGATTCCACGCCACTTGCCAGGTGCATCTTGCGAAAATAGTCGACCATGTCGATCCGATAGACTTTGATTTCAAGCTTCTCGAGATTGCGAGTGGTGAGTCGAATTCGCGGTTGTTCGTCTGTTCGAAACTTACGCTCGGTGACGACGCGAAGCTGCGGTGACGTCAGTCGCTTGACGTGCGCAACGGCCCGCGATCGGAACTTGCCTTGAACCTCGCGATAGGATTGCAACGCTTCGTCGAGTCGGCCCAGTTTGTCCTCCAGCGTTGTGCCAATCAGCAAAGCTGCCTGCGAAGCTTCGTCGGTTTGTGGGTACTTCGCGACGAGCTTTTTCCAATCAGCGACCGCCTCCTCGCACAACCGGATGGCGTCATCGCCCCGTTCGACGTCCTGGGCGGATCCACCTCGGCGAACGGTTGCCCGCACCCTTTCGCTGTGGATCGCTTCGGCAGCCTCGAGCTTCATCTGACCGAACTGCAGCAGGATTGATGCAGCCCTCGGGTCGAGCGGGTACTTGTTCAGGAAGGTCAACCACAGAGATCTGGCCTTTTCAAACTCGTCGCGCTCGCGGGCGTCTCGAGCTTCCGCGAATTCCGCATCAACGATTTGGTTTTGGACGGTTGACCAGTTCGGATCGGTTGGATGCTTGTCGAGAAAATCCTTCCACGCATCGACCGCCCGCGCGTATTGCCCTTGCGCAACATACGCGCGACCCAGCATCTGTCGAGCCAATGGAATCTGTTCCGAATCCTGGTAACGCGGTTCCTGGAGCAGCGAATCCAAACGGGCAACCGCTTGCCCGTAGCGTTGATGACTCATGAAGCCTTGAGCAAGTTCCAGCACGGATTTCGGAGCGAGTTCGTGATTTGGATAGAGATCCAAGAACTTCTCGGCTGCAGTCACGGCAAGTTCCAAGTCGCTAACCGATGACGGCGCGGGCAGCCCATAGGTGTGGGCGATGCGGTATTGGGCACGTGCCAGGAAGGACTCCATGGTCTCGCCCTTCGCCTCGGAATCCGCCCCTCTCGCGATCAAATCTTGCCAGGTTTGTCGAGCTTGCTGTCGATTCTCGGACATCAGTTGGACCTCGCCGAGTCGGAATCGAGCCTCGACAAGGAGTGCCGGTAAAGTCGCGGTCGAGTTATGCTTCTTTTCGTCGCCGTACAGACGCAGAAATTGCTGGTACGAGGAGATCGCGGCACCGTACTGTTCGAGTTCTTGCTGACAGCGAGCGATTCGAAACGCGATTTTCTGGCTCAGTTTCGCTGTCGTGTCGAGTTTGGCCGCCTCGGAGTAGTAGGTCACCGCCTGCTGAAAGTCGGGCTGCTTTTCCCGGGAGGGATCATCGGCCGCGACACCCTCGTAATACCGGTCCGCAAACTCCAGATAGATGGCGGCGAGCTTGTCTTTACGCCCTTTGGAGAGCAATCGCTCCGCCTCGCCCTGGTAAATCTCCCCCGCCCTGATGTACTCGCGCCGAAGCACGTGAACGTTGGCTCGTCCAAAACGCGAGCGGCTGATCCAAGGACTCTCGGGGTGATCTCGTTCAAGCTGCTCGAAGGCC
This sequence comes from Rubripirellula sp., assembly GCA_029287555.1. Taxonomy (GTDB): domain Bacteria; phylum Planctomycetota; class Planctomycetia; order Pirellulales; family Pirellulaceae; genus Rubripirellula. The sequence goes on from JARFQX010000477.1 coordinate 4,017, forward strand.
TCAAGTGCCTGGTCGAACTTCTCGTCTTCGGTCAAAGCAATGCCTTGCAGGTAGCGTAGGTAATCGGGCGGGCCGAGCTTGCTGTCGCCGATGGCGGCTTCGATACGCTTGACCGCCTCGCCAAACGATCGAGATTGCATCGCGTCGTGAATCGACCGATCCACGTCGGGGAGAGT
>JARFQX010000547.1 GCA_029287555.1 Rubripirellula sp.
TCGATTCGAGTTCCGATGATGATGCAGTGCCCCGAACTCTACGACGGGCGGACGGTCCTGGAGCAGGTCATCGGCAACATAGACATCGGGCCGACGATTCTACACGCCGCCGGTTTGCAGACACCCGATTACATGGACGGCAAAAGCTTCCTGGAACTACCGAACCAGCCCGACAGTCCATGGCGGGACTATTTCTTGTACGTCTACTACTGGGAAAAGAATTTCCCCCAGTCACCGACTCAGTTCGCTCTTCGCGGTGATCGTTTTAAGTACATCACCTACTACGGTTTGTGGGATGTTGACGAGCTTTACGATTTGACCACCGACCCGGGTGAAACCAAGAATCTAATCAACGATCCAGCGTATAAATCCGTTGCCAAGGAGATGGAGGACAAGCTGTACTCGATGCTCGGTGAAGCTGGGGGGATGGACATCCCGATGAATCAGCCGCGAGGCAACTCGCAAAACAAACGCTGGTCCGAGAAAGGCGGTCGCGAGGCGGCGGATTTCCCCAAGACGCTCGTCGTGGAAGAACCGATCAACCGCCAGGCAAAGTAGCTGGAAAATCGTTTCCATCGGCATTGAAGATCTCCCGAAATCCGAGCGGAAACGATTCCAATGCCGCCGTGGCCTTGACTCGTTGGCGAGTCATTTGAACAGATCGTCAAACGTTTGGCGGTAGGGCTTTTCCTTCGCCGGGAATAAACGTTCGAAGGTATCCGGGTCGGCCGCCCCGCGTTGGAAACGCTGCTTGTCGAAAATCGGCATTTCCACACCGGTTATTTGCCGGACCCCGGACGCCACGATGGCTCCCTTGAGTCCGTACAAACGTTCGTGGTCCCAGTCGGTCAATCTCACAAAGGGAATCGCTTCGGCCACTTCAATCACATCGGGCAGGGCATAAGGGCTGAAACCGACGAATCCGAGTTGGCTGGCCGGAGCGCTGGTGCGAACATGACCGCGACTTTGACCTCCGCTGTAGACCAACGAGTGTTTGACGGCATCGACGCCCCAACCTTCCTGGTAAAGCATGCGATTGCCGAGCACGCTGCGAATCGTCAACTCCGGATTTTCCTCAATCGGATAGTCCTTGAGATTTTCATCGGCTCCGTCACCGTCGACCAGGTAACGCCAATCCGGATAGCGTTTTCGCACTTCCTCAAGCAGGGCCAATCCCATGGTTGCCGCTTGCACATCAAGCGGTTTGTAGTCCTCGATGACGCGAATCGCTTCGCGCCACGAAAGCTCTTCCGGTCGGACCTCGATTCGCTCTAGATACAAATCACGGTCAATCCTTCGCAGAAACTCGGCTGCCTGAGACCCGTCGCTCGAATCGGCCCCGGTCACCAGCGTGAACGCCTTGAGCCGGGCGGGAGATTGTCCGCGACGACGCAGCAGGTAGTCGATCAGAACCAGCAGGCTTCCACTGTCGACACCACCACTGAACAGCACGCCAATCGGCTCGTCTGGATTCATTGTTGCCAGCCAGCGGTCACACACTTCGGCCAGTTTTCCGATGTAGGCGGCACCGATCGAGTCGATGTCAGCGGGCAAGCGATTGCGTTCTGGGGCGAAAAAACGGGTTAAGGTCGGATTGGGATCGGGGCAGCCGACGAGCTGCAGTTCCAACACATGGTGGGCCGGGACCATGCGGGTGTAGGAAGGATGGAACTGATCGGCCAGCCCTTCGCGGCCGAGCTGCTGGGCAATCTCGTCCATTCTCTCGGCAACGATTAAGGCCGGGCCCTCGGCACGCTTGGCGAGGAAATACCGCATCGGGCGTCCGATCGACCTGGCCATGCGGATCGTCTTTCCCGCCTGCTCGCAGATGGCAAATTGACCGCAGATCCGTCGGACCGCCTCAATATCGCCGCGACGGACCGCCGCGTGCGCCGCTTCGACCGAGGTCCCGAGTAGAATATCACCTTGTGGATCGAGAAGATTGACAACCCGATCGACCAACTCCATCGGCCGGCCGTCAAAATCTCTTGAGCCAACCTGCTCGGATGAATCGGATGGTTGCGGTGATGGAGAGGTCTGGCTGGGGGGAGTTATGGACATCGAAGAACGGTAAAACGAGTTGTTCCGGTTGAGCCACGGCAAGACCGCCGGCTCAACGGATGAGTCAAGGAAATCCGACAAAGCAGAGTAGGGTTTTTGGGTCGTGACTACTGGCGCAAAATGACGGTCTATTGGAGTAGGCCTGCCTGCTGCCCAGTACGTAGCACGACCATGAAGACTTCACTCCCAGTGTATCGCCAACGATGAATCGCCGTATAGCCGCTCGGTTTGACCTTTCCCGAAGGGACCTGCCAGCCGGATCGGTCGATTTCGTCGGCAACGATTCCAACCATCCTCCGTGTCACGGGCGATCGTGCCCAGCCTCGGCCTTTTCCCAGGGCCTCTTGGCTGTGGCAAATCCTCCCGTCGGCACGAACACCACTTGATCCAAGCGGGCCCTCCACCGTGGACTTGCATTTTTTCAATGGCAGCCAGCCCCCGCCACGAGACAACTTTGTTTCGGTGCTGCAGCATTGGGCCACGCATCGTCCCGACGATACGGCTTACATCTTCACGGATGTCGAGTCGGTGGAAGAGCGGCTCAGCTACGCTCAGTTGTGGGAAAAGGCTCGAGCGTTGGCGGGTTACCTGCAGGAGCGGTGTCGGGTTCGGGCGGGAGATCGAATCCTGCTCCTGTATCCGCCCGGCCTCGACTTCATCATTGGGTTCTTTGCCTGCCACGCGGCCGGTGCGATCGCGGTTCCTGCCTACCCGCCCCGACGCAACCGCAAGGCATCACGCATTCGATCGATCGTGGTGGATGCCGATGCACGTTGGGCGCTCTCAACCCGAGCGGTGGTCGATCTTCTCACCGGCGAACAACCCCACAGTGACTTGATCGGTGTCCAGTTGCTCGGCACCGACGATCCAAGGGTTCAGCAGTTGGGCCGGTGGCGGCCACCACGTTTGCACGATTCGTCGCTCGCCGTCCTGCAGTACACATCCGGATCGACCGGTTCACCCAAGGGAGTGATGTTGAACCATGCCAACCTGATCGCCAACAGTGAGTTGATCTTGCGGGCATTCGAGCCGAGATTTCACACCTGTGGAATGAGCTGGCTGCCGACCTACCACGACATGGGGCTGATCGGTGGGGTGCTGATGCCGATGTATCTCGGCAAGACGAACGTCTTGACCAGTCCGATGACGTTTTTGCAAAGGCCGCTTCGCTGGCTACAGGCCATCACCCGATATGGCGTGACGATCAGCGGTGGGCCAAACTTCGCTTACCAATTGTGCTTCGACAAGATCGACGACTCAGAATTGAAAGGGATTGATTTATCAAGTTGGGAAATCGCTTTCAATGGTGCCGAGCCAATCCGTCCCTCAACGCTCGAGGCTTTCTGCGAGCGGTTTGAGCCGTTTGGTTTCCGCCGCGGAGCATTTCTGCCCTGTTATGGCATGGCGGAAACAACGCTGATTGTCACCGGCGGCCCGGCTGAAAATCGTCCGGTGATCACCACCTTTGAAGGTAGTGGGTTGGAGGAAAAGATCGTTCGGCCGGTGGATCCCGGACATCAAGGAGCGCGTAAGCTGGTCGGTTGCGGGGCGGTGCTCGCCGGTGAAACCGTGATCATCGTTGACCCCGAGACCCGCGAAACGCTGCCAAGTGATTCAATCGGCGAAATTTGGGTGCAGAGCCCGTCGGTCGGACTTGGCTACTACCAGCGTAAGGATGCCACCGAGCGAACCTTCCACGCCTACACCAAAGAGGGCGAAGGCCCCTTCCTGAGAACCGGCGACCTGGGCTTCCTGTTCGATGGCCAGTTGTATGTCTCGGGACGCTTGAAAGACATGATTGTGGTCCGCGGCGTCAACCGTTATCCCCAAGACATCGAAGAAACGGTGGAGCGATCAAGTGACGTGGTGCAAGCCGGTTCGGTCGCCGCCTTTGCGATGGACCACGATGGGCGAGAGCAATTGGTGATTGTGGCCGAGACGGTTCGGATCCGGGAAAAGGATTGGGATGCCAATTTGCATAAGATCCGCCGTGCGGTCACCGAGGAGCATGACCTTCCGCCCGACGCGATCTACCTGGTCCGCAACAGCAGTGTTCCGAAGACGAGCAGCGGAAAGATCCAGCGTCATGCCTGCCTGCACGCGGTCCGTGACGGCGACCTGAAGCTGATTGCAAAGTGGGTGCGTTGGGAAGAGGCGGAACCTTCCTCAATGCGATTCGATGCGGCACCGATGATGAAGGCCGCTGCCGCTTCGAAAAGCGACGAAGAGATCGATCCGGCTTTGATCAATTCGACGGTCGTGCAGGCGATCATGCATCACGTGCGTCGGGTCGCCGGGGAACGCGCCGGGTCCCTGAACGTCAATACCAACATCGTGCTCGACTTGGGACTCGATAGCTTGGAACGATTGGAAATCGCGCGAAAGCTGGAGCGGACGTTCGAGGGACGATTCCCGGAGCAGGTTCTCGACGAAATCGAAACGATCGGTCAAACGGCACTGGCAATCGACCGATACTTGCCGCCCGGAGCCGAAGCCAGAGCCGAAGCGCTGCTGCGGGCCGGCTCGAATGCCTCCGAATCCGCCGAGAAGCCGAACGCCCAACCGGCCCAAGCGGCTCCCGCGGTCGAACCGGAAGATCAGGTCGAACAGTTCGCCGAGTACCGACGACTGCAAACCACGATGCGTCAGTTGTTGATGACCGGCGTGCCCAACCCCTATTTCACCGTACACGAGGGAGTCGTGCGGGACACGACCGTGGTCGACGGTCGCGAGCTCATCAGCTTTGCGTCTTACAATTACCTCGGCCTAAGCGGCCATCCGGTGGTGACGAAGGCGGCAACCGACGCGATCAAGGAATACGGCACGAGCGTCTCGGCAAGTCGTCTGGTCTCGGGCGAGAAACCGATTCACGGTGAATTGGAACGCAAGATTGCCGACTTCATTGGCGTCGATGACTCGATCTTGATGGTGGGGGGACATGCGACAAACGAAACCACCATTGGTCACCTCGTTGGCTCCGGTGATTTGATTGTTCACGATGCGCTGGCACACAATAGCATCGTGCAAGGGGCACTGTTATCCGGGGCGAGAAGACGGCCCTTCCCCCACAACGATTACGCCACGCTCGATCGTTTGCTCCAGGAGATTCGTCACCAGTATCGTCGTGTGCTGATTGCCGTCGAAGGTGTTTACAGCATGGACGGTGACTTCGCCGACATCCCAAAGTTCATCGAAGTGAAACGTCGACACCGAGCCATGTTGATGGTCGACGAGGCTCACAGTTTCGGCACCATGGGCGAAACGGGTCATGGGATGACCGAATTCTTCGCGCTCAATCCTCGAGATGTCGATATTTGGATGGGAACGCTCAGCAAGTCGGCAGCATCGTGCGGTGGCTACATCGCGGGCTCACGTGCGTTGGTCGAATTGCTTCGCTACACCGCTCCCGGCTTCGTTTTCAGCGTTGGTTTGCCCCCCGCTCAGGTTGCCGCGGCGTTGGCAGCGATCGATGTCTTGGAGGCGGAACCGGAGCGAGTGGAACGTTTGCACCAACGCAGCGCACTGTTCCTGGAGCTCTGTCGAGAAGCCGAATTGAACACCGGCGACAGTGGGGGCACGCCGGTGATTCCCGTGATCACCGGGAATTCGATGGTGGCGTTGCGACTTTCGCACCGGCTGCGCGGGGAAGGGATAAACGTCCAGCCAATTCTTTATCCGGCCGTGGATGAATCGGCGGCCCGGCTGCGTTTCTTCATCACCAGTGAGCATAGCGAAGAGCAAATTCGCATGACCGTGGCAAAAGTCGCCGAACACTTGGCCGAATTGGGATTCCAGCCTCGCTCGGTCTCCGCTGGCTAAATGGTCTGGCAAGATCATGCATGAGCGTTGGCCCGCTCAAAAGAAGCACCCTCGCTGGGCCGTCGATAACCCGTCTCTCGTAGCGAGAGTGATCCATCATCATGCGGGAATGAGGTCTTTACAGCAGGAAACCTGGTCCACCCGCGTAAATAGTTGCCCAGGCCTATTCGCCGGTGAGAAGGTGCGACACCTTTACCTCTTCCTCAGCCGATGCGTTTGGTCTCAATTGAGCTCTTGCGACGCGCCACGGCTCCTCTAGAATGGAGTTATTGTTGGAAATCGATTCGATTGGCGATTGGATACGTTTGCGGCGATGTATCCACGAATCGGTTGTTCGGCGCGAGACCTACTGAAGGAGATTGAATTGCTTACTGAGGCCACCGTCGAGAACATGTTTAGAAAGCTGATGAACGATCCGAACCGAAACGAAGAGACCTTCGACAAGGCGGAAGAGTTGCTTGAGGAAGAACTCCGCCCCGAAAGTCCGTTGCGGCACCGATTGTCTGTCGAGCTCGAGGAATTGCGTTCACTGGCTGCCAAAGGTTGATCGACAGGACACCGATCCGACTCGATCGTTCCGTTACTCGCTCATCCGGTTGACCTGATATCGGGTCACTTGCCGGAGTGAGTCGGGTATCACAACTGTAGTTGAGCAAGGGTCGACCTGAACCGGAAAAGCGAAAACGGCTCCGCGGAGAAGATCTCCGCGGAGCCGTTTTTTTTGCCGTGGTCTTTTCCGCGAGCGAGTCGCGCGAGGGGCCAATCAGTGGTTCAGGTTGATCCCAAACGTCCCACCGACCATCAGATAGTCTTGATCGGTGTCACCACCGGGAGTGTACGTTCCGTCACCGCCTCGCCACACACCGCGAGCGATGTCGATGATTTGAACACCGGCACGAACCTGAATCATTTTGGTGAGCTGGTATCCCAGTTCCGCTCGTGCGTCGAAGCCAACGTAGAACTCTTCGTTTCGAGTGTAGATCGGATCGGACTTCTCCTCGATGATCCGAATCACGTTGTCGCCTACGGCGTTTCCGTCATAGATCGTCAACGTTGAGAATCGCAGCGACTTGGAACATTGGAAGTTCCCACCACAGAAAGCGGTGAAGCCACCATTGAAGACGTAGCGGTTGTGGGCACGGAAGTATCGGAACCCAAGCTGCGGTCCAACCAATTCGTTCTCCGTCGTGGCCCCTTGCGTGGTGATCTGTTCGGCGTCGGTGAAGTTGGGACCAATCAGCGGGGGAAACTCGTCCGAGCTGATGTAGTCCATAAAACCGTTCGTGTCGGTCATCCGCGTCCATCGGACGCCAACAAACGGCTCGAGGATTCCGCCGTAGTGATACGCGGACATTCGCCACGTCTTGTTAAGCTCGTAGTGGTCGTAGTACATCGAGTTCAACGTCTCGTTCACGACATCGTAGAAGCGGAACGGATACCCGGTGTTATTGTCTTCCTCACGACGGACGGCAACACCGAAGGGAGGCGAAATCACCGGGAACCCGTCGGCCGGATCGATGTAGCGATTGAGTCGCTCTTGACGCGTGATGTTGTCAAACGTCCAGGCACCGACATCGTTGTTGGTCCAGTTGAAGAGCCAGCCGTGATCATCGCACGGCAACATGTAACCGACTTCGTAGCGGTGCCCCCAGCCGCCATCGAGTTTCGTTTCGCCGTTGCCGACAATCCGATCCAATTCCGGCCGCGATCCGTGCAGGTTCAAACGGTCGTAGGTCGCAAACCAACCCGTTGGAGCACGTTCCTTCGGCTTCATCTCCGAAAGATCCGTATCGTAGACCGGCTCGAACCACTGGAAGTCGGGGTCGAACTGATGAGGATCGGCCAGGCCATCATGTTGAGCTTGCGCCAGAGTGGCTCCGCCCACTAGGGCGAGG
>JARFQX010000557.1 GCA_029287555.1 Rubripirellula sp.
CCCAGACCGGTGCCGCCCTTTCCTGAATCGTCGGGGCCCTGTTTGGTGGTGTAGAAGGCGTCAAAGATCTTGGGAAGCGATTCGCGGGGGATGCCGGTGCCCGAGTCACGAACCACCAACTCCACGTAACCCGATTCACGACTCGGGGTGAGCCGAATCAGGATGGTCCCTCCATCGGGCATCGACTGCCGGGCGTTGATCAACAGGTTCAAGAGCACGCGTTGGATTTGGTTCCCATTGGCAATCGCCGGGGGCGTGGAGGGGTCGAGATCCGTTTCCACTGCCACGCGATACTTGCGCATCTCCCGTTCGAGCAACACCAGGCAATCGCGGATGATCTCGCCTAAGTTCGTCGGCTCAAAGCTCTCGCTGCGGTTGCGAGCCTGGGCCAGGATGGTCTGGGTGATCTTCGCCGCCCGCTCGGAGGCTTCGAGGATCTTGCCCAAGGCCTTGTCCCGACTCGCCTCGTCCCGATTACGAATCCCAAGTTTTGCGTAGTTGATGATCGTCATCAGGATGTTGTTGAACTCGTGCGTCGCCGTCCCAGTCAACTCACCGAGTGACGCCAGTGCCTGCATCCTCCGCAATTCGTTCTTCAAGTACTGGATGTACTGCTGTTGGTCGAAGGCGGGATCGCCAACGCTCGATTCTCCGAGGTTGGGACCAGTCGGGTTGGGACCACTCAGGTTGGGGCCGCTCGGGTTGGGGTCACCTGGGGAGATCGATTGCGAATGCATATGCCAAAGGGAAATAGTCGGGAGCCGAAATGAAACGTCGCTGGGGCGACCAGGGACGTCGATACAAATGAGCTATCGTCGAAACCCTTGGATCTGCTACAGATAGTCCGAGGAGTTCCGCAAAGCTTGCCACGACTCGCTCGAAACGCGCGGGGGTGGGCAAACTGACACGCTTATAACGCTCGGCCGCTCCCGATGTCACTGCAAGAGATTGCCACGTGAATGAGGGTGTTCGGGAATTCAGAGTCGGCCGAATCAAGCGAAGCGACGATCCGGCACCGAACGACGATCTCAATGCCAAGCAAAGCCCCTGCCGATGCCAAGCAAAGCCCCTGCCGGATCGGCGTCGCTCCGCTCCTTGATACCGGCCTACACCTTGAAATAGCAGCAACTCCCGCTTCGGAATTCCCGGACACCCTCAATTAAATCGTTCGAAAGCTAGGCAGTCAGTACTCGTTGGGGGGAAAAAGGAACCATGGACGAGAACATCGTGGCACGGCTGAAACACCGAATCGATGAGGCGCGTCGCTTGGGATTCCGGGTGCGGATGGAACCACTCGACGGCGAGGAGGCGACGTGGTGCGAGATCGCGGGCGTGCCGACACTCTTTGTTGATCTTGCCCAAACGGCCGCCGAACAACTGCGACAGATCGACGAGGCCTTGGCGAGCTATCGGTGCAGCCATCCCGCGGCGGACGACGCACGTGAGAGCCCGGTGCCCGAATCCGTCGATCGGGCGGCGTGAAACACGCGCCCTGACTTTCGCCATGCGGCCCGGTGTGATCAAAATGTCGGTGTGATCAAAATGGTCACGTCGTCAAGATATAAGATGGTCGGCGACCCTCCTCTCCCTCAACTCGGGGCGCTGCCAGCGTGTTTTCCAACCAGATGAAGTTATCGACTGCGTCGAAGTTCACTTACCGGCTCGGGACGGCCTTGAGGGCGGGAGCGGACCTGGTCCGATCGCTGCAGAGCGAAGCCGACTTGGGGCCGGCCCGTCATCGAGCAGCGATGCAGAAGCTGATCGACGGGGTAAAACGCGGTGAGTCCCTGAGCGAGGTGATGAGAGGTGACTCGTATTTCCCGGGTCTGATGGCGACGATGACCCGGGTTGGAGAAGAGACCGGAAAGCTCGAACGATCGCTGCTGACCCTCAGCGAGCACTACCAGCATCAGATCGATACAAGGCGGTGGTTTCTCAATTCGATCACTTGGCCAGCCCTGCAATTAGTCGGCGCAATCGGTGTCCTATCGCTGCTGATTCTGATCATGGGAATGTTCGACCTGCCCGATCTGTTGGGGCTGGGCCTCAAGGGCGGCCAAGGCGTCCTGTGGTTCTTGTTCTACGTCGCGTTTGTCTTGGGGATCATCGGTCTGACAGTCTGGGCGTACTTCCGAAATATTGGCGGCATTCAAAACGTCGTCCCCCTGGTCTATAAGATTCCGATCGTTGGTCCGGCGGTGCAAACGATCACGTTGGCCAAGTTCTCTTGGACTTTGTCGCTGACCCTTGGTGCGGGGATCGATCCGATTCGGGCAATCCGTTTATCGCTCGAGAGCACCGATAGCGACTACTACCGCAGCGGTGCGAACGACGCCGAACAGGCGATCCGTAGCGGCGCGACACTCTCGGGCGCGCTGGAGGCCACAGGAGTGTTCCCCAAGGATTTCCTGGAGCGAGTTGATATCGCGGAACACTCGGGGACCGATGCCGAATCGATTGACTATCTCACCAAAGAATACGAAGAACGGTCCAAACGTGCGATCAAGGTGATTGCCGGTGTCTTCACTGTGCTGATCCGACTGGCGGTCATGGGAATCTTGATCTTCTTTATCTTCCGACTATTCAGCATCTATATCAATGCGATTAACCGTGCCTCCGACCCGATCGTAAGACACAGGTTTGGTAACTAGAGGAGCGAGCAGGCCGAACAAGGAGCGCAGCGACGCCGATCCGGCAAGGCCACTTGCTCGGCGCCGAATCGTTCTTGGGTGCCGGATCGGCGCTTCGCTTGATTCGGCCTACTTCGAATTCCCGGACACCCTCCACTACTCGCAACTCACCACTCGCCACTCCCATGCACCAATGCGCCCATCACGATCATTCCCACGGGAACTACGGGCGCGCCTTTGCGCTGGGCGTGACCTTGAATGTCATTTTCGTGGTGATCGAAGCGGTGTATGGATGGTGGGCGGATTCGCTTGCCCTGTTGGCTGACGCCGGGCACAACCTGAGCGATGTGCTTGGTTTGTTGATGGCGTGGGGCGGCTACGCGTTGGCAAAGTTGGCGCCCGATCCGCATCGCACCTATGGTTGGCGGGGAACGACCATCCTGGCCGCCCTGTTCAACGCGCTGTTGTTGCTCGTTGCCGTCGGTGGGATCGCTTGGGAGGCGATTGGCCGGATGCGTCAGCCGGAGGAGGTGGCGGCTCCCGTCGTCATCACCGTGGCGATGATCGGTGTGGTGATCAACACGGGTACGGCACTCCTGTTCGTTCGAGGTCGCCATCGCGATCTGAACCTCCGCGGTGCGTACCTTCACATGGCCGCCGACGCGTTGCTTTCACTCGGAGTCGTCGTGGCCGGATTGATCATTTGGGCAACCGGCTACAACTGGGTCGACCCGGCAACCAGTCTGGTCATTGCCGCGGTGATTCTGCTGAGCACTTGGGGATTGCTGAAAGAATCATTGCGGCTGGCGACGCAAGCGGTCCCCTCTCACATCTCGCCGGACGAAGTCGAACAATTCCTGCTTGGGCTTCCCGGGGTGACCGGGGTGCACGACCTGCATATCTGGGCGATGAGCACCACGGAGATCGCGTTGACCGCCCACTTGGTACGGCCCGAGGTGAATAACGACGACGAGTTGCTTAGAGAGGCGGCGACGGAACTGCGCGATCAGTTCGATATCTGCCACTCCACCATTCAGATCGAGAGATCGGTGCACGATGCCAGCTGCGGCCAAGCGGCCGTCGGGACGCTCTAAGAAAGACGTGCGTGATTGTGGATACGAACTGATTCCTAAGGGAAAAAGCCGTCGTTCCGGCATGCTAATGGATCAGTCTCCCTCCGGGCAACGCCGTAGCGGATACTCTCATCACACGGCGAAGAGCGAGGAAGTCTCTTGCAACGATTGGCGTCCTCCTTCGAAGCATCTCGAAGTTGTGCAGTTTTCTTGAATCGCGGAGCGATGATGTTTTCAAGCCTGGGACGCGAGTCCCAGGTTGTGATCAGGTGAAACCCGGTCTCCGCAGCATGCGATAGGGCGCAGTGCGGCCGATCGCAAGCAGCGGGGGAGATACGAAAAAAGTCCGAATTACTGGGACTCGCAACCCCGGCGTGATAAGCACATGGGGACGCGATTCAAGAAAACTGCACAAAATCGAGATGGGTAGAAGGTGGACGCCAAGCGTTGCTCTCGACTTCAGCGGGCGTTGCCGTGTG
>JARFQX010000562.1 GCA_029287555.1 Rubripirellula sp.
TGGTCAAGCGGAAATCATCGATCGGGTCCACCAACCCACTGCCCATCACGTGATACCAAATGAAATTGGTTTGCGATTTGGCGAACAACTCGTTTTCGGGCGAGGTCAGCCAATTCGCCGCGACGTCTAGCCGGTCCGCCATCAGCTCATCCGATAGTTCGTCCCCGCCGAGGAACTTCGGTCGGGCCACGACACCATCGGTCGGATTGACCACTTCATCTTGCTTCGCGATCAGCACAACCTGATCGCCGACAAACTCGTTCTTGTCGAGCTTGTCGCGGCGTTTGTTCTCTCCTAGCTCGTAGTCGATCTGGGAGAACAACGAAGCCCACTGGTAGTAATCGTCTTGGGTCCAGCGGTCGAAGGGATGATTGTGGCACTTGGCACATTGAAGTCGCGTGCCGAGAAACAGTCGCGCGGTGGTTTCGCCTCGGGTCGAGGGGTCTCGATTGGCGCGATAAAAGTTCGCCGGTGGCTGCTCGAACGTGCTGCCAATTCCCGTCACGAGGTCACGCACAAATTGATCCAGGGGGCGGCCGGCAGCCATACTCGCTCGAATCCAAGCATGAAAAACGTCGACGCCCTTGATATCCAACACTTTCTCTTCGGTGCGCAGAATGTCCGCCCATTTCAACGCCCAGAAATCGGCAAACTCATCTCGACTGAGCAGGCTGTCGATCAACTCGGCGCGTTTCTGAGGGTTGCGAGTTTCGACGAAGTCTCTCGCCTCATCCGCCGTCGGCAACCGTCCGATCGCGTCCAGGTAGGCTCGCCGCACGAACGTCGAATCATCGCATAAGGTGGAGGGATTGATGCGCAGTCGTTTCAGCTTGGCGAAGACGTACCGGTCGACGCCATTCTTCTCGGGCGGATTGTTCCAGCGGAAATCGGGCCGCGACTCGGTGAAAGCAATTGGCACCGCAACCTGTTGCTGAAGGTAGCGGACGATCAACGTGACCTCGCCAAACTTTCTTCGCCACACGCGTCCCGAGGCATCAACTTCGGCGTTCAAGTTCGAAAGCTGGTAGCACGCCCGATCGGTCACGTCACGGTTCGTCCCGTCCGAGAAGAATGCCTCGACCCGAAACTCAACGAGGTCGTCAGGCTCAACGGCAATCACCTCGGCAGGTTCCACTTCCAATCGGGTCACCTGCGGCGCATCGTCCGAAGGTCCCGACGCCCCGATCTGCAACCACTGCAGCAGCACGTTGTATTCGTTCGAATCGATACCGAAGCGAATGCCACCGCGATGTGGCATGGCCCCCGTGGCCTTCTGCAGAATCAGACTTTCCGCCGGAGCACTGCGGCTGATGCGACGTCCACGCGATTCAAACGTCAGCGCATGAAAATCGAATTCCGGATCTTGACCACGCAACGAGAGCTTGAACCCACCTTTGCCATTGAGGTTGCCGTGGCAGGTTCCGGCATTGCATCCCCCTTTGGAGAGGACTGACATCACGTCGACGGAAAAATCCACTTCGCCGCCGCGACTCGGGTTCGCGTGGACGAGGCAGCAAGCCAGAATCAACGACAATCCAAGATGCGATCGGATCATTTTGGCGGGAAAGGAAAGGCGGGCTGGCCGGAATAAGGGACTCCGGCCGAGAGATCTGGATGGACACCCATTCTAACGAGTCGCCGGAGGAAGTTTGAAGAGTGAAGGGTGAAGTGGGAAGAAAGATGAGCCAATTCTCCACCCTTCACCCTTCCACCTTCACCCATCATTCTTCCATCCCCATGCTTTCGAGGTGTTGCTGTCGGATCGCTTGCAGTTCGGCGACGATCGCCGGGTGCTCGTCGGCGAGGTTTTTCTGTTCACCGATATCCTGGTTCAAATTGGCAAGAAAAAGCTTGTCGACGGGTACTCGATTCTTCCCGTCGGATCGGTCGTTTGCATTACCGAGAAGTTTCCAGTCGTCGCGGCGAACGGCCCACTGAGCATTGTGTCCCCGGCCGAGGAGCCAAAAGAAATGGTCGTGGGGACTCGGGGCCTGGGACGATTCCAGCACCGCAGCAAGACTCTTTCCATCCAGATGGTGATCGGGTTGGGACAAGCCGCATAGATCAGCGATCGTCGGGAACCAATCACACCCCGTCGCCAGCTGCTCGCGGACTTCGCCCTGGGGAATCCTTGCGGGCCACGAAGCGATCGAAGGAACCCGGATGCCTCCTTCGAAAAGGCAACCCTTGGCTCCTCGATACGGACCCGCATTCCCACCACCCCAAAAGGCACGTTCTTCGGTGGAGTGCCCATGATCCGATTGAACGATGATCAGCGTGTGCTCTCGTAGCGAGTGACGATCGAGAAAGTCGATCAACTCACCTACCTTCTCGTCCACGGTTGAAACGAACTCGGCATATTGCCGCCGAGGTGAGGGAAGCGAGCGATAGTGACGACGCCACTTTGATGTTCCTTGCATCGGATAGTGCGGCGCGTTGATCGCCCAATAGAGAAAGAACGGTTCCTCGCGATGGGCATCGATGAACTGCCCCGCTTCCTCGACCATCAGGTCAAGAAAAAACTCTCCATCGTGAAATACTTCCTCGCCGTTTCGCCACAGGTCATGTCGATTCGGACCATTCCAGTAGAAGAAGTGGGAATAGTTATCGATGCAGCCTCCCATGTGACCAAACGAATACTGGAAGCCTTGTCCATTGGGCATGGTCTCAGGCGTGTACCCCAGGTGCCACTTACCGATGTGCCCGGTCGCGTACCCGGCGGCGCGCAACCATTCGGCAAGCGTGATCTCCGTTTCCGGCATCCCCGATTGGCCTTGGCTCGAAGAGACATTGGCCGGCACACCCGCCCGTGCCGGAAAGCGACCGGTCATCAAGCCAGCCCGAGATGCTGAACAGATCGCCGACGGCGCGTACATCTGAGTGACTCGAACGCCACGAGCAGCCAGAGCGTCAAGGTTTGGCGTTTGCAGATCGGATGAGCCAAAACAATTCAGATCCAACGATCCCTGGTCGTCCGTGTAGATCAGAATCACGTTGGGCCGATCCGCCGCACTCGCCGCATTGGGTCGCAGGGCGGCAATCACAGGAAGAAATGTCGCGGCGAGCAACCAGACAGGAAAGGTGAGGGACGGCAAGGTGAGGAAGGGGAAGCGCATCGAAAGGATCTCCACGACGATTCAAAAGGAAAAAGACCCGGGCGGACGAGAATCTAGTTGGACAGCACCGGCTTGCGTAGGCTCGAAGTGAAATCCAGGAAAAGAGCGGTGTCGTGATCAAGGTTCACAAAGGCCTTACTGGTAGCTCGTACTCGTACTCGTACTCGAATGGCACTCGACTTTTACTCGATGGCAGAGATTCTCGGCTGAGGTCGATGACGAGTACCACTTCGTTGAGCACGAGCACGAGCACGAGCACGAGTACGAGTACGAGTACGATAAGAACGGCCGAGAAAAGCGGCGTGTCATGCCAGCAGACCATCAACCACATTTCCCGCCACATCGGTTAAACGGAAATCGCGGCCCTGGAATCGGAACGTCAACTTTTCGTGGTCCAAGCCGAGCAAGTGCAGCAGCGTGGCATGCAGGTCGTGCACGTGGACGGGATTCTCAATCGGTCCAAACCCGAATTCATCGGTCTTGCCGTAGACTTGACCTGCTTTGAAACCACCGCCGGCAAACCACATGGTGAAGGCATCGATGTGATGATTCCGACCGGTGTACTGTCGCACTTCGCCCATCGGTGTACGGCCGAACTCACCACCCCAGATCACGATCGTGTCGTCGAGCAACCCACGTTGCTTCAAATCTCGAACGAGCGCGGCGCTGGGACGGTCGATATCCAGGCATTTGGCCGGGAGATGTTTCTCGAGCGTTTCGGTTGGTCCACCGTGGTGATCCCAATTGGTGTCGTAGAGCTGAATGAACCGTACACCGCGTTCGACCAGGCGTCTGGCCAGCAGGCAGTTACGAGCGAAAGTGGCTTCGCCCGGATCTTTGATTCCGTACAGATCGAGCGTCGACTGGCTCTCGCCGCGAATATCCATCAACTCCGGCGCGCTGGTCTGCATCCGGTAAGCCATTTCGTAGGCGTTGATCCGCGTGGCAATCTCGCCGTCGCCCGTCTGGTCAAGTCTTCGCAGGTTGAGTTCGCGAACGGCCTCGACCAGTTGCCGCTGCTGGCCCGGGCTGACGGCTTCGGGAGTCGACAAATTCAGAATCGGATCGCCCTGGTTTCGCAGCGGTACACCTTGATAGGTGCTTGGCAGCATTCCGCTACCCCACAGGACCGAACCGCCTCTCGGACCTCGCGGGCCGCTTTGCAGCACCACAAACCCGGGCAAGTCGTTACACTCACTGCCGATCCCGTAGGTAACCCAAGAGCCCATGCTGGGCCGTCCAAATTGGCCGCTACCGGTGTTCATGAACAACTTGGCCGGCGCGTGATTGAATAGTTCGGTTTGGCAAGTGTTCACGATGCTGATTTCATCGACGATCTCGGCCGTCCAGGGCAGTAGATCGCTGACCGATGCGCCACTCTCACCGCAACGTCGAAACTGTTGACGCGACGCCAACAGATTACGGCGATGACTGCTGTTCATGAACGCAAATCGCTTGCCCTCAACAAAGCTGTCGGGAATCGGTTGGCCATTGAGTTCGGTCAGTCTCGGTTTGTCACAAAACATCTCGAGCTGGGAAGGACCGCCCGCCATGAACAAAAAAATCACACTCTTGGCTTTCGCCTGATAATGCGGTGACCGTGGCTCCAACGGGTTCTCGACCGCTCGGGCAGCACGCGACTCGGTCGCCAACAGCGATGAAAGCGCGATCGAGCCCAAACCGATCGAACCGCTGCGGGCAGCCAATCGACCAAAAAAGTGGCGGCGAGTAATTTCTCTAAGCAGTGCGTCTTGCGACATCGTTCACTCTCGGGTGATGGTCTCGTCCAGGTTCAACATCGTTCGCGCGGCGGTCAATGTGTCGAGTCGCCTGAGCACCTCGAGTTCTTTCGAGTCGGGGCGTCGGCCGGTACAGCGACGAAAAGCGGTTTCGAGCCCCTGCTCGGCGATGATCTCCTCCAGTGCCTCGGCGCACTCAAAGAAGCCCGCATCGTTCATCAAGGTTAACGATTGCAGCGGCGTGTTGCTTCGATTTCGACGCGTGCAGGTGCTGAAACCATCCGGCGCATCGAAGACGGTCAGAGAGGGCGGCGGCGTGGCCCGAAATAGAAACGTGTAGAGACCACGGCGATAGCGGTCTTCACCTTCGCTTACCTTCCAGGCTCGCCTGACTTGGCCCTGACCCATCACGCCGTCGGGGATCGGTGGGTAGACGGGCGGTCCCCCCATCTTCGTCGACAGCAGGCCGCTGGCCCGCAAGGCAACGTCGCGAACAATTTCTGCGTCCAAACGAAGTCGATTCTGGCGAGCCAGCAGGTAGTTGTCCGGATCCATCGTTGCGAGTCGCGTTGAATCCTCCGGCGCGCGGGAACTTTGGCGATACGTGTGCGAGGTGACAATCAAACGGTGCATCGCCTTGAGACTCCATCCGCGATTGACAAACTCAGTGGCCAGCCAATCGAGCAATTCCGGATGCGTCGCTCGCTCACCCACCAGTCCGAAATCGTTGTCGGTCGCCACCAAACCGCGGCCAAAGTATTGTTGCCAAAGCCGATTGACGATGACGCGAGCGGTCAGCGGATTGCGGGCGTCCACCAACCAACGTGCCAGGTCGAGTCGATTCGCCCCAGCGTTCGAATGATCAAACGGATGCAGGACCGATGGCGTACCGGGCGTCACCTCATCGGCGGGCCGCGTGAAATCTCCCTTGACCAGAATGTGGGTCTTTCTTGGTGTTGTCCTTTCACGCAGCACCATCGTCGTTGGCACTGCCGAAAGTGTGTCATTCAAGTCGGCGTAGGTCTTGACCAGTGATTCAAAGCCCTCGTGGCCGCCCTTGGGCCCCGCTGCAAACAGATCCAAACGCTGTGAGAACGAACGCTTCTCGTCGGCAGTGGCCAAAGCCTTCTTTACATTCGAAGAGAGTTGTTTGCGGTCTTCATCGCTCAGCGAAGCTTCCCAGTCCGCTTGCACATCGGACCACTTTTCAAACAACGACCTGAGTCGCTTTTCAACCGTTCGCTTGTCGGCATCAATCGCATCGATGTCCAACTCATCGGGATAGACCTTGATGGTCGGTTCATCTTGGTTGTTGAAGAAGGCGAATAACTGGTAGAACTCTCGCTGGGTGATCGGATCGAACTTGTGGTCGTGGCACTGGGCGCAGCCGATCGTCAATCCAAGCCAAACCGTGCCGGTGGTCGCCACGCGGTCGAACACGCTGTCGACGCGAAACTGTTCTTTGTCGATCCCGCCTTCCTGGTTGATCTGAGTGTTTCGATGAAAACCGGTCGCGACCTGCTGCGCGATCGTGGCCTCGGGCAACAGGTCGCCTGCCAGTTGCTCGATCGTGAATTGGTCGAAGGGGAGATCGGCGTTGAGTGCGTCGATCACCCAATCCCGGTACTTCCAGATGGAACGTGGCGAGTCAATCGAATAGCCGTTACTGTCGGCGTAGCGGGCCTGATCAAGCCACCACCGGCCCCAACGCTCACCGTATTGCGGACTGCGGAGTAAGCGATCGACTAACTCGATCCACGCACGCTCGGAGTCAACTTGCCAGGCCAGCTCAAACGCTTCGATCTCCGATATCGTTGGAGGCAACCCAATGAGGTCAAGGCTGACGCGGCGGATCAACGTGACCGGATCGGCGAGAGGGGCCGGAGCGAGACCTGCCTCAGCTAAATTCGCTTGAATGAAGCTATCGACCGGGTGCGATGACGATGGCACGTCGGGCGGTGGCACGGATTGCGGAGGGATGAAGGCCCAGTGCGACTCGTATTCGGCGCCTTGCAGAATCCACTGGCGAAGAGTTTTCCGGTCGGCGGCGGTCAAACGCTTCCCGCTATCGGGCGGAGGCATCACCAAGTCGGGATCTTCCGCCGCGACCCGAACCACCAATTCGCTCGACTCCGGATCACCTGGAGCGACGACGCGATACCCGCCGCGATCCTCCGTTGCCCAATCAAAACCGTCGAGGCGCAAGTCCGCTTCGCGCGACTTGCTGTCGAAACCATGACAGGCAAAACAATTCTCGGCGAGGATCGGCAACACATCGCGATTGAACTGAATCTCGCTCTCGCGGCACGAAGCCTCGTTCGCGAAGCAGGTCACCAGCGCGGCCGCGATCGCAACGACGATCGAATTAAAACCATTCATGCGGAAGTTGTGTAA
>JARFQX010000630.1 GCA_029287555.1 Rubripirellula sp.
TTCTTTGGACCCACGGCCAAGCTCAAGAATGTTCGCCTAGTTGCAGTTCAGCGACCGGGCTGGCTTCAAGTGTATCGGTTCGAGGCGACCGCTCGGCTGCGCCCAACGGACGAAAGCGATGACGAGCCGGATCGCGACCCCGAGTACCTGGAACTTCTCGGGCTGGTTCGGGACGATATCCGTTTCAACGACCAAACGGTACGGACCTTTGTGAAGGAGTCGGAGCGTCGAGACTTGTTTGCGACCTGGAGCGAAGACCTGATTTGTCTCCGCGGAGCTCAAGGATTGGTAGCATCCTCGCGGATTGTCTGACCTGGGGACGGGCGGAGAGAGGACCGTAGCCCAGTCTTTCCCAGACGGAGGCGCCACTGCCTCGGAAAACGAACGCCCGGGGACGACCGGAGCCACAGCGGTACTACAGTCTTCCCATCGGCATCGTCATCGCGGCGAGAGCGTCTGGACGCGAACCTTGCGGTGTCCGATTCGGCCCAGTTCGGTAGAATCGATCGATAAGCGTGGGGCTTCCTCGTCGATGGTGAGCGGCGTCCCGCACTGTTATTCAGCCGTGTTTTTCATTCGTACGTCTGCATCGGAGTTGAGATGTTTCGGACTCGTGTTGTTGGCCAGGCCTGCTTTTTCGCGACCCTCTTGATGTCCGGCTCGGCAATTGGCCAGGAGCAGTCCTCGTCGACGGAGACGGAAGTGGAGCCAGCTATTGATGCGGCTGAGGCGGAAGGTAATCTGCTTCAGTCGATCCGCCAGATCACTTTCGAAGGTCGCCGCGCGGGGGAAGGTTACTTCAGCAGCGATGGGACGCGCATGGTGTTCCAAAGTGAGCGTGAATCGGGTAACCCCTTTTACCAGATTTACCTGACGGATCTTGAAACCGGAGACATCGAGCGAGTCTCTCCGGGATCCGGCAAGACAACCTGCGCCTGGATCCATCCCGATGGGGAGAGGGTTCTTTTTGCCAGCACACAGGATGATCCTGAGGCGGTCCGCAAACAGCAGCAAGAACTCGATATGCGGGCGAGCGGAGAACAACGCCGTTACGCTTGGGACTATGACGAGAATTTTGAACTCTACGAGACCGTGCCGGGGTCTGGCCAGTACAAACGGTTGACCGACGCGCGGGGGTACGACGCGGAAGGCAGCTACAGCCCCGATGGACGCCAGATCGTCTTTGCATCCAATCGGGCTGCCTACGAAAAGGAGTTGACCGGGAAAGCCAAGGAGATGTTCGCGATCGACCCGGCTTTCATGAACGACATCTACATCATGGATGCCGATGGGACCAACATTCGTCAATTGACTGACGTCCCCGGCTACGACGGTGGGCCTTTCTTCTCTGCCGACGGATCGCGAATCTGCTGGAGACGTTTTTCCGAGGATGGCGCGACCGCGGAAGTGTTCACGATGAAGACCGATGGGACCGACGTGCGGCGGCTGACGGATATTGGAGCGATGAGTTGGGCTCCTTTCTTTCACCCGAGTGGCGACTACCTGATCTTCACGACGAACAAGCACGGCTTCGGCAACTTCGAACTCTATCTCGTTCGCGCAGACGGCGAGGGTAAGCCGGTGCGGGTGACTTACACCGACGGATTCGATGGTCTGCCGGTGTTTCTTCCCGATGGCAAGCGGTTGTCGTGGACTTCCAATCGCACAACAGCCAAACAGTCGCAAATCTTCATGGCCGAGTGGAATGATGCGAGGGCGAGGGAGTTGCTGGGACTGTCCGGCTCGAAAGGTCTCGGGGATCGAGACGCCGCATTGGCCGCAGCGGAGTCCTCGGTTCCCGATTTTTCTCCCACCGATGTGATGCGTCACGTCGACTTCCTGACGCGTCCGGAACTTGGTGGCCGGCTCACCGGCAGCGAGGGTGAACGACGGGCAACGGCCTACGTCGCGGCGTATTTGGAAAGCATCGGTTTCGAGCCCGCCGGAGAAGACGGCACGTTCTTTCACTCCTTCGATTTTCCTGCCGGCTCCAAGTTGACCGACGGAAACACGATGATTGCCGGAGGGAAGAAATTGGAACTCGGTACCGATTGGAATCCGCTCTCCTTTTCCAAAGACGGAGAGATGCCCGAGACGGGTGTGGTCTTTGCCGGTTATGGAATGCAAGTCCCCGGTGATGAAGCTGGGGAGGAGTACGACAGCTACGTCCATTTGAACGTCGCCGGCCAATGGGTGCTGGTGCTGCGCGATTTGCCGCAAGACATCACGCCGGAAATGCGACAAAGGATGGCTCGGTATAGCACGCCTCGGCGCAAGGCGACTGTTGCCCGCGACATGGGGGCACGTGGCATCATCTTTGTGGCCGGCCCGACCAGTAAGGTGCGACGCGAACTGATCCGCTTTGACAAAGCTGGATCACAAGCGAGCGTTAGTATCACGGCGGTGACGGTCAGTAACAAGGTTGCCGAGTCGTGGATGCGGAGCGCGGATAAGGATCTTGCCGAGATTCAGAAGGGACTCGATGACGGCTCGCTGCAGATGGGATTCCCGATTGAGGGAGTGAAGGTTGCCGCGGGCGTGGAGATTGAGCGTCAGCGGGGGACCGGACGAAACGTGATTGCACGACTTTCCTCCGGGGAAGAATCCAGCACTTCGGAGCCGATGTTGATTCTTGGAGCGCACATCGATCATCTCGGTCGAGGCGGAAGTAGTAATTCCTTGGCGAGGGATGACGAACAGGACCAAGTGCATGTCGGAGCCGACGATAACGCCAGCGGCGTGGGCGCAATGTTGGAGATTGCGCAATATTTGGCCGCCGAAAAGCGGGCCGGAAGACTGGACCCAAAACGCGATTTTGTTGTCTCTGCATGGAGTGGTGAGGAGCTGGGTCTGTTTGGCTCCCAGGCTTTTGTTCGTGATTTCTACGAGTTGTTTCCGGAGGCTCCGCGAGTTGAGAAGCCTTCACCCGCGGACGGAGGTGACGAGGCGGGTGTCGCACACGCGCAGGCTCACGGTGACAGCAGCCAAGCGGTTGCCTTGACCCCCGCGATCGCGGCGTACCTGAACTTGGACATGGTCGGACGATTGCGCGAAAAGTTGGTGGTTCAAGGAATCGGGTCATCACCGTCGTTTGCCGGTGAAGTCCAGCGACGAAACCTGCCGGTGGGTCTGGATCTGCAACTCGACAAGGCCAGTTCACGTTTGCCAACCGACGCTTCCGCTTTCGTTGGAAGAGAGGTCCCAATTCTTTCCGCGTTCACAGGCGCTCATGAGGACTATCACACACCGCGCGATACGCCGGACAAGTTGAATTACGAAGGGGCGGCGAAGATCTCACGTCTGTTCGCGTTGCTTGCCCGCGGCATGCTGACCGCGAGTGAACGACCCGAGTTTGTCCTCGATGAGGGGAAGGACGCCGGCAAAGAGGTGCCTCGGGCCCGCTTGACCGCTTACCTCGGAACCATTCCTGATTACGTGGCGGGAGACATCAAGGGATTGAAGCTCAGCGGCGTCGCCAAGGAAGGACCGGCCGCAAAGGCAGGAGTTCAGGGCGGCGACATCATCGTCGAGCTGGCCGGCCGCAAAATCGAAGACATTTACGACTACACCTACGCTATCGAGGCACTCAAGATCGGCGAGGAGGTCGGAATCGTGGTC
>JARFQX010000634.1 GCA_029287555.1 Rubripirellula sp.
CCCCCCCCCCCCACCCTTCCCCCCCCCCCCCCCCCCCCCCCACCCCCCCGCGACTCGATTCGTCGGCAGCGTCAGATGTGTATAAGAGACAGCAATTGAACAAGCCATCACGTGGATTCAGGCGCTTCGTGAACAGATAGACTCTCGATCCACTATGCCGGAACGCTACTCGATTGCTCCGGAAAATCACTTGTTCAATTACGAAATACGCCAGTGTTCCGTTGGTCTCGGGTCACGTCCCAGCTTTCGGGCCATCTATACGATCGTGGATGATCGTGTTTTGGTGCTGACAATTCGTCTCGGTGCGGAAGACGCACTACGAGCAGACCAACTGCCTCCTTCTGCTCAGTAGAACAAAGGCTAAATCTGTGATGGTCCTACCAGCGGCAAATTCGTCCTACGAATCGGTCGTCTCCATCGGATACGGCAAGGGAGGATGATGCGCCGTTAAGGCCGCGTCTTCTCGTCACCCTTGGTGCACGCGGTTGCATCGTCCGAAGCGAGTTACGCCGATCGCTTCGGAGCAGTTTCCTCGGATTTTTGGACCATTTTCGAGGAGGTGCGCGTCGAGACGCGGATCTGCCTCGGTGGTGGAGACCGAGGCGACTTGTCGGACTGGCTCCGCCGCCGAAGGTTGCAGGTTGTAGTTGATAGAGTGAAGCTGCTTTGCGGCAACATCCTCGCCCTTATCTATCGCTAAATCTGCGGCCACATGACTCGACGAGGAGCGCGTCACCTGCGGGGTTGAAACTGGAACATTCCTGAACGGTTTTCACGACGCGACGAAACGCGGCGGTTTGCGGGGCGGAATGCGGGGCGGAATGCGACGAACCAGCGGATGCACGTGAGTCGCCGAATTGAGTTTATTGGAGTGGTAAGTCGTTCGCGGCGACCTCCTAGGTCTTGAGCAAAGAGGGGGCAAACTGGAGTCCTTCAAAATCTGCACCATTGCTTGCACCAAATGATCGAAGGAGCTACTCATCAGGACGAGCTCCTTGGATTTGCCTATCGTGCTTCGCCTGGATTCTCCACACTACCGGGGTGAATGTTGTACTGGCGACTCCCAAGATCTACTCGTACATGTCCGGCTGGACTGATTGGAATGGTAACTTCTTTTGCAATGGTCTCATCATCAACTTCTATATCGGCGAGCTGCAAAGTTCCGGCGAGTTCGTCAAGATGCCAAGAAGCTTCGATCTGAGCCGGAGTGAAACCCTCCCCAACCAATATGTCAGCCAAATCTGCGGGGATTGGCTGCCCCTCATTTTCGATCAGCACGGTCGAGCCTTTGAAACTCCACGTTAATGGCTCTCGGATGTGAGTTAAGCGGGCACCGGTCAGCCTTTGAACGGTCACTGGGCTGCTGCCTCCTGTGGTTCTCGGCGGCTGAGGCGACAGCCAACAACCGGCGAGTAATGCACAACTCGCGAGGAAAATGCAAGTTGCTGAGCTGTTCAACCACATCCGAAATGTCGGCGGAGACGATGTGTGGTGCATTGGAGACCTATCGAACTTAACCGTGGTTGGTAAAGCTGGAACGCACTTTAGTGCTGCTGACCTGCACGGTTTATCAGACTTTCGGGATCCCGTTCCCATTTTACCGTGCGTTTCATATGTACCGTATCATCCAGGACCAATCAACGATGTAGTGTTTCTGAACAGCCGACGGTCTCGGCATCCGCAGCTAAATGGGCATGTGATCACTTACATCGTGTTCGAACTTCTCGAACGCTGGCTCGCCATTCGCCTTGTTCCCGGGCCCTGCATTGCGAAAGAGCTTGTTGTGCACATGGCTATGTCATTCGTATCTTGATGGGCGATTCGCTATGCAAACGGTCTTGTATCAGCTATCTATCTTCTGACAGAAACGAACGAATTCGGAGGCTCTGGCCTGGATGTCTCTGGTCCATGATTTGCTGAATGATCTCCCGAGTGTTTTGAACCTGATCAAGACGTTCAACTCGAAAGCGGAGGCGGTCACAGGGGGACGGCGTGCTGGAGTCATTTCGACCGTCAAACAATCCAAGCGGCACGTAGGCATCGCGTGTCAGCGCCTTACTCCACGGTGCACCGTCAGTCACAACGCCAACGATGGTTAGCATCTGACCATCCAGATCGACTGTCTGGCCAACGGGATCTGCATCTGAGAAAAGTTTGTCTGCCAGTCTGTCACTCAGGACGATGACTCTTTCATCACGTCCAAAATCCGCTGATTCAAGGAAGCGACCGAGTTGCACTTCCACACGTGCCGCCTCTTTCAAGAACCGAAGATAGTCTGGTCCTGTGCCGCTGACCATTATTTTAACATCAGTATTTTCCCGTGAGAGCATCTCTGTGCGCACGCGTTCGGCCAAAGCCGTTGAAATGGTTGGCACTTGTTGTGAGATCGCGTCGAGATCATCCTCGTCCAAACAACTCACAGCCTCACGTTCCGGATTCCCACACTCCACTGTGATCCACCGCGATGTCACTGCTCGCCGTTGCTCTTCCTGCGATGGCGGTGCTGGCGGACAACCACAGCAGAGTACCAGTACCCCACCCGCCGTCAGCAAACGAACCATGGAAATAGCGGTACGGTTGCAAGTACGATGACGCGAACGATTCATGGCTGCTCTGTTACTTGATGAGAATACTTGTGCTGCTGTCCCGCCCCAATTCGAAGGGTGGGAGTGATAAACGTTCGCAAAGTTTTCGGCGGCTGGTCATTAAAAACATGCAGTCTGGTGCCTAGAACCAGGTTGCCGACCCTTTCACGATTTCCAGATGGCCAGCTGTCAAGCTTCCGACAGTTTCACAAGGCGATCTTCGAACATGAAAGAGGCGTCGCCCTTCGCTGATCGTTGAAAATACCTCCGACCTCGCCCGGCTGCCCACGTCACAACAGCGAAACTTTCCCGTGTATCGAATTCTGGCAAACCCAACTATTCGTCCAAGGGTGCGTCGATTTCGGCGGCGAGTTGCATTCCAATTTTTAACGCGGGCGGCGGGTCGGAGATTCGAACCAGCACGGCATACTCGACAACATCTGAATTCAGCCAGCTCCCAGCAGGCTCTGGAGTGCGGTTGACCGTGGTCACCTCCCCGCGAAATTCACGTTGTGGGAGTGCGTTCAACTGCAGCGTTACCGACTGCCCCGGCTTCACGCGGGCGATTTGCGACTCATTAACGAGGACTCGGGCCCGCAACTTCTTAAGATCCGGCATCTCGATCAGCAACTGGCGGGAGTTGACCGTGGTGCCGGCCTCGAATGCGTTGGGGGTGCGGCGGCTAGCGGCGACCGCATGCAAAACGACCCCGTTACGGGGTGCAATGATCTCGCAATCGCGAACCTGTTGGACAAGCGTGTTCAGTTTTGCCTGTTCGTGCTCGTGGGCGATCTTGGCTGCCGCCAAAGTCGCCTTTACTTCACGCACCGCCCGCGCTGCGTCGGTCTGTTGCTCTTGCAGCGCGAGCTCGGCCCGCGCCACGGCCAGCTTCAATGCCGCTGTCTCGTGCGGCTGAATGTAACGCTCGAACAACTCCTTTTTGGCCAGGGCCGCATCGAGTTGGCTCTGTGCTTCACGGCGTCGAGAATCACCATCGCCTTCCTCTGCCAGTCGCTTTAGCTCCTGGCGAGCGACCCTAATCATTCGTTCAATGGTGCGCAACTCGAAGCTCATTTCGCCGCCTTTGCCGACGCGCCGCTGCTGTTCAAGTTTAGCGGTCTCCAGCGTCAATTCGGCCACCGGTAAAGCCTGGGCGGCGAGACGCTCGGCGGCCTCCAAATCGGCTGCGGCCGCCGCCAGCGCCACCTCCGTCTGTTTTGTGGCGACCCGCTGCGCCGATAACGACTCCTGCAGCTCGGAGTCATCCAGCTTCACCAGGACATCTCCCTGCTTTACGTCGGCACCGTCGGGCACAATGGAGAGTATCGTGCACTCATTCGGCAACGGGCAATGAAACTGCAAGACGTCGACACTTTCGATCACACCGGCTTCGAGGATGCGATGGCGTCTCTCCTTGAGACGCTGCAGTTGGGCGGGCGTAAGCTGAAGCGACTGAGCTGCTGCTTTCGAGAGAGAGCCACCCGCCGTGACCAGAATGCTGACAAAGACGGATGCGACAGTGACAAAGCGGATCCTCCGACGAATCGATTGCATGGTGGTTCTACCTTAGGTTCTCAGGGAGTCGCCGTTCGACGACATAGGTTGAATCGTCGTGCAGGCTGTCCAACACTTTTTGGACCACGCCAGCGGTGAGATCTGCGTGAGTTGGGTTTGCGAGTCGTATCTCAATCCGGCTTAATTCGTATCGCCGCAGCTCGAAGGCGCCGCCGCGCCGCTCCATTTCCAGGTCGCCGCACCGGACTCGCATGGTCGACAGGGGGATGCAGACCGTGCGCGCCAGCGAATCACGCCGCGGCTGAGTTGGAGTTTCCTGCAGTAAGCCGACGACAGTGAAGTAATTACGTCCAATTCGCAGTTTCTTACCGATGGGATCGTCGCCGGGAAGGAAAAGCCTCGCGCCAACGTCCTTGCCGATGACCGCGACATTGCGTGACTGCCGCTCATCTACCTCGGTAAAAAAACGACCCTGCCGAATTTCGTGACGATGCATGCGGCGATACTGCGGCGTCACGCCCAGCAGTTGCACGTCGGTGACTTGGTCGCCGAACCGCGCCTGTCGCCGGACTTCTCGCACGGGAACCACCACACTCAGCTCTGGCAAGGTCTCTGCCAAGGCTTGGACGTCTTGGCGGGTCAATCCAAATTTTGGGACTCGACCCAGGTTATTCTCCGGAGCCTTGCTAGTCGCGACAATTTGCGGCCCCGGCGCGACTGCTCTTCGTTGGTGGGGGGCGTCCTGCCCGGACGCCACGGGTCCCTCGACCGCATCGCAGACGAGGAGAAGTGCGACCAGCAATTGTTGGTATCCGCCAAAATTCATTCCAAAATCCGCTCCGATGAGGGGCAATAACCAAGCACGAAGGATAGTCCACGACCGCGGTACTTTCCGCGGGCCGTATACGGAACCGACACGGGGTCTGCACCGTGATCCGGCGGGCTGCAACGCATCATTGTCGTTCGCCGCCTTCCGACTTCAGACTGAATGCCGAAACACTGCGACCTGCCGCGTGGAGCGGCGGGCCGGGCCGCGACTTATCATGACCGCTCGGCGCGGGCTCTGCCTGCAGCCACTGTCCGCCATCTTTGTGATGAAGCGTCATGCCGGCTTTCAAATGACGCTGAATTCTAAAAGATTTTAGGATATGCGATCCGTTTGCGTTGAGCGATTCAGTGTTCTCAGTGCCGCGTGACGGTCGTTACGTCAAAACGCGGGCCGGAATTCCGTTGTCCCTGCTGCGACGCAACGACTGTTGACCTGTCCGGCAAGGCGACATGAAATGGAGGTCTGTACGCTCCCTGGTCACGAGGGATTTGACTACTCGGTAGCCTGGAGTCCAGAATGTGACCAATTGACTGTGGGGACCTTCAGGTTCCTGGGCAGCGTGGGCAAAATTGTTGTCTGCAACGTGCAGTTCGCTCAAATTCTTCGGCGCACACTTCGCAAAAACCAAACTCGATGCTTGAGAAGTGTACAGCCAAACGCCGAACTCGCTGAGGTGCGCTCACATAAGCGGGTCACCGCGTACGCTGTGTGTTGGTCGTTGGAACAAGGTCAATGTTGAAACGATTGATTGCGGTGATCTCTAGTTTGCATAAAGGAGCAATGCGATCGTCGCAATGTGAACAAGCAGCATGGCCAGAGCGCGTGGATAAGTCGTGCTTGCTGCGATCGCCAAAACAAACGAAAGCGTTAAGCAAATGAACGTAATACCAACGGCGTTAGAGATAGCCTGGAGGCCCGTGTCTCCAATCGCAATGGCGGAAACCAGCGCAAATCCGAGCAGACAAACAGCCAGCGACAAGAAAGCCAATTTGCATCCACGCTCGACTCGAAAATCCTCTTTCGAAACACAATCGTTGGAATCAGGCCGAGGATTGTGGGGCTGGAATTGATCATCGGTGACCATACGGTACTTTTCGTGGGTTTGATTTCGGATTCAGGTCTCATCACCCTCGCAACACCATTTGTGTGCGCATTTTGAATTACTCAAGGGGGAATTGGAGGCTTTGGGCAAGCCGACCGACAGGTACAAAGAGCCCATGCTCTGACGAATGCTACGGAGGACTACTAAGAAAACTCCGCTCGGCATCCAATCATTCTAGGCCGAGCCTCTTAAACAACGGCGAAGTTCACTCCGTTACTTGTCGTGAACTCGGTGTTCGTACGACGCGTCGGTTGCATCGCCCAGCGCGTCCTAGCGAAATGGCTTCGACGCACAGATCGCGATTTTTCGGGCGGGATTGCGTGGAATCTGCGTCGAAACGGCTAATCCGCATCTCTGCATAAACGGTGCTCGAGCTCGAATTCTACGCGGAGCCAGGCGGCATCTCTTGCACGGTGGCCGCATGTCGCCGATCGCGGTATTTTTCAATTTCGCCGCTGAGTATCACCTATTGCGCGTTGCTTGTTGCCCCGTCCCAATCCTGACGAAACAAACGCGACGACGAATAATCAAATGAGTGGCAACGACAGTGAAATTTAAGTGAATATGGCCGTCGTCCAATGGCTGTGATCCGTTCCTGCATTCGCGAATCGATAAACTACATCGGTTGGCTCACCTTCTAACTGACTTCGATAGGCAGGAAATACCGATGCGCATTCTCTCGAATTTTTGTGTATTCATGATCGCTCTAAGCACCGCTTGTGTCGCTCAGGACTCGACGCGTTCAGATTTTGAGGAATGGACTGAATTGTCGAAAGGAAGGTGGGTCGGAAAGATGGTCTTAGTTGCCGACTGGCCGGGCTTCGGCAAGAAAGGCGACAAGGTAACAGCGTACGAAGAAGCGGCACTCATTGAAGGTGGAAAAGCACTACTGACCAAGCAGATGTCCGGGAACGCTACTTCCACTACTATCACTTACTTCGATGCGGGGACAAACGAAATTAGACTCGTCAGTGTAGGTTCTGCGGGAAACGTCTTCGCTGGCGTGATTTCAAAAAGGTCAGCAGACCGTTGGTCATTCAAGGCGTCTGGAAGTATCACTAGTGGGGAGAAGGTTGAAGGCGATCTGACGGTCACGATTTCAAATGGTGGGGAAACTCAGACATGGACGGGAGACTTGAAGATCGATGGTAAGCCGAGTGACCCTCTTAATGACGTTTGGATGCGGACAGGCAAGAACTAGCCGCATCGCTGATTGGTAGGCAGGCCTGTTTGGAACGCACGCTTGCATCGCCCAGCGCGGGTTTGTTCGATCGCTTCAGCGCACGCTCCTCGAATCTTGGACCAGATTCCGGGGGAACGTGCAGCGACGCCTCGAATCCTCATCGGTGTGGGCACAGAGGGGAATCCGAAATCCCAATGCCGAACGCTGGCAACCAGGTGACCAACATGAGCCCGCCGTTGTTGACGCGACATTTGTCCCCGACGGTGATCGTGGTTCTCGCCACAAGCCTGTGGAAAGTTGAATACCAATGATCTGCCCGCCGCACCATCTTTCCAGAGATTCGTGGACGCGAATGGGGATGATGCAGCCGGTAAGGGCCTTTACCCAGCCTTTGACTGATTCGGAAACTTACCGTCTAACTCGAACTCGCGGCGGTTCATCGACCTCGGCGTCGAAGGAGTTTCCGTTCGACGCCGAGGTGAACGACACCTATGCGCGAAGCGGATTGGGGGACGTGCGCTCGGTTGGTTTATCGCTGGTCCATTTTACGCGCCCGAAGCGAGCGGGGTTGGATTCGATCCCCAGTCACGAGCGATGAGCACCGGAAAATGGCTCCTAATCGCCGCGAATCGACAGTTGTGCTCCCTCAACCATATCTGCGTTCTTAAAGCCCTTTCCAAAGGCAGCGTCAATCATTGCTGTTGCATCTGGCTCTCGGTCGTTTAGTAAGACCGCTGGCGATTCTGCGATCGCTTCGTCTCGATCCAAGTACACCCGCAACTGCACTTTTCCCGGCTGGAGTGTTTCGCCTGTCGGATTTAGTCGATTGCGATCCTCGGGACCCGCCAAAGCAAAGAGCACGCCGTTGATCATCTTACGTGGAGTCACTATTGACTGTGTGAAAGCAGCGGGTTCAGCACTCCAAGCTTTGCGTTCCGGATCCCAGCGATGCACGAATACTTGAGCCGTTGACAGAGCCGGCCAAGTGGCAGGCAATTCCTTGAAACGGATCACGTGCTCGGTGGGAAACCAATTATCTTCGGGCAATGCATCGTCGGACTCATATACACCCGATACTGAACTTGCATAGTCTTGAAGCCAAGCGGCAAAGGCCTTGTACGAATGATCATCTTTGTGAAGCTTGATTCCGCCCATATGTGAAACAGGTATGCGTGCGGAGGGATTCGCACGCACTCCGTTTTCATCGAGGGCAGGTAACTTGGCCATTGGCTTGAGCAACAGCAGGCTCTGCAAAGGCTCTCGTACATTGATGAGTGGAAGGCGATCACCGGTATGCTTGCGGCTGCTTGCAATCAGTGATCGCATTGTCTCTTGAGGCGTTTCACGAAAGACGTTCATTCTCGCCCCGTATTGACGAACGAATTCCTCGTAACGCTCAATCGGCTTGGCGTGCATCGGGTTGTTTTTGTCCAGCTCTGACGGAGTGTGGCAAGGAAAACATCGCATGCGCTGAGACCAGACATTTCGGACGAAAGAGTCCAGGACCCGGTCTTTGCGGGCATGACGAATGACCTCATTTGAAACAGACGGGCCGGCTTGCGAAGTCCCTTTCGCTGCTGTCGCGTCGCGCAATTCAGAGTCCTGGCAACAGGCTTCAATCCAACTTGCGAAAGCCTCGTATTCCATCATTCGAGTCTTGGCGTGAATCCTTCGTGCGAGCGAGTCTGGGTCAGAATCACCCATCTCAATCAAATGTAGGATCTTTGACTCACGTGGTTGTTCCGTATCAATCAGGCCCTGGTCACGCAACGAAAGGAATGTCTCGCGGCTCGATGGCAAGATGTAGTCTCTTAGATCCACCGAAGACAGATGGCACTGCACGCAACTCGAAGGGTTTTCCGACCTGAAGATAGGCATCAAACGCTGTTCGAAGACAGCTTGAGGATCTGTTTCATCAGCAAATAGCGAAGGCGCAACAGCTAACGAGATAACCGCAACAAGCTTCAAAGAGTCTCGCATGGCCCGCTCCAGCTCGTGTTCTCAATTCATGGAGAAACTCTGATTCTAGCACATCAATGTAGGTGGTCGGCATGCGAGGAATCGTCGGCAATCCACACTTCCCGCAGCTAGGAAGAAAACGAGCTGAAGGCCGATGCATGGCCCGAGGCGAGTTTCGGCCGGTCCGAACTCGCCGAAATGAAACAGACCATCGCGCTGAACTGAGAACGCTTCATGCAGATTAACGGTTCATCCGAACACCGCCCCGGGGCGGCCAGCTGACGACTCTTATCCGCTCGCCTCAGCTCCACGGTCTTCAGTTCGCCGGCCAACGAACGCACCCGGACCTTCCTTCGTGACCATTCGTGGGAATTCGTGGCTAGTTTACAGGTTCGGTCCGGTGTCCTTTTCTCGACGCGCTCGGCACCCTTCTCTCGCTTCTATAATAAACGCTCGATCAAAGCTTCACTGAGCAGAGGGAAGAGT
>JARFQX010000644.1 GCA_029287555.1 Rubripirellula sp.
CGCGAATTCGAGATGTTAAGTCGATGGCGGTCCGTGATGCGATCGCCGCAACGTGACTAACCGGACCCATTTTTCCCAAATGGAGTCATCCTTCCAAAATGGAGTCAGACGACAAAAAGGCCTTCCAAAAAGGAGTCAGACGACAAAAAGGAGCGGACGTTCACCATTTATTGATCTATTGTCGGATCTATTGACGTCTGACTCCATTTTGTGGAACGTCTGACTCCATTTTGTGGAAGGGGGTAAGACAGTCAATGTGGCTGGGGCTTCGTCAGACGCAAAGTCGAGCTGTTAAGTCGTGCTTGATGCGATCGCCGCCGAATGACTGACGACTGCTCCGCCAGCCCGTAAGTGGTCAGTCTTTAGAGGGATGTTGCCGACGCAAGATGGTTCGATGGATAGGTTGCCCCGGCCAGTTCTTGATCCCACAATGGGAGACGGCTATCGGTGAAAGGGGGCAACACAGATGGCGTCGAGACGGCGGTATTTTGAACCGGGGCATACGTATCACGTCTTGAATCGGGGCGCGCAACGACAGCTGCTGTTTTCCTCGGATGAACAATACATCCGGTTCGAAGAGCTGATTGAAGAATCGCTGGAGAAGCATCCGCTACCGATTCTCACCTACGAACTGATGCCGAATCACTGGCACTTTGTCGTCCGCCCGAAAGGTAAAAAGGAATTGTCGGGATTCTTTCAGCATCTCAGTGGGACGCATGGCAAGCGGTTTCGTGTGCACAGCGGTACGGCCGGCCAGGGACACGTCTATCAGGATCGATTCAAGAGCATTCCGGTCCAGGGAGACGGCCATTTTCTGGCGGTGTGCCGATACGTCGAACGAAACGCCCTTCGTGCCGGCCTCGTTGCTCGTGCCGAAGACTGGCGATGGAGCGGCCTCTACCGGCGGCTCACCGGCACAGACCAATGGTTGGTTTCCGACTGGCCCGTCCCCAGGCCTGATGATTGGCTCGAAAGGGTGAACCAGCCGATGACCCATGAGGAATTGCGGGCAATTCGCCAAAGCATTGCACGTGGACGACCGTTTGGGACACCAGAATGGACGCTGGAAACGGCGAGACAGCTGGGGCTTGAGCACACACTCCGATCGCCGGGTCGCCCACCGATCGCGAGACGTCCGTGATCGCGCCGACACCAAGGGTTGCCCAATTTTCCGAAAAGGAGTCAGACGACGTTAGGGCGACATTAGGGGACAGACGAAATTAGGGGCGAAATTGGGGTCGTGGTGGAGTGTCGGCTGGGTTGAGTACACTGGGTTGGTCAGCGTTGATCGGCGGGAGCGACTGACGCCTGGGTTGCCGGGTGCCTGGGTTGCGGGCGACCACTCTTACAAACGAAATTCTCACTTTTCCACATGACAGCCAGCCAGTTTCAGATTCCTTCCCCGCTGCGGGACAAGCTCCTTGCGTTTCGTCGTCGGGTCTGGTGGCTCAAGGTGCTCGAAGCTGTCGCCGCGGCCGTGATCGGCGTCTTGCTTGGATTCCTGGTCACTTACGCACTCGATCGCCTGATTGACACGCCGCGGTGGGCCAGGTTTTTAATCTTTGCCGCTTCGATTGCCGCTTGTTGCCTGATTCCGATCACCTTGGAACGATGGGTCTGGCGTCGCCGTCGCATCGATCAATTGGCGCGGTTGCTGGCCCAGACACATCCGAGCGCGGGGGATCAATTGCTGGGCGTGATTCAATTGTCCGAAGACGCGTCCGAACAGGCGCGATCGCCCGAGCTGGTTCAGGCCGCGATTCGGCAGGTCGCGGAGAACGTGGTCGCACAAGATCTCTCTGACGCCGTTCCAAATCCGCGTCACCGTCAACGAGGATTGGCTGCTTCGCTGCTCGGCCTGGCGGCAATTGTCCTGTTGGTCGTGACCGCTTCGGCGGCGACCAATGCGTGGGCCCGGTTCCTGGCGCCTTGGACGGACACACCGCGTTACACCTTCGCGGCCGTCGAAGCGTTGCCGGAAAAAATGGTGGTCCCCCACGGCGAGTCATTTGATTTGTCGATCACACTCAAAGCGACGACGCAGTGGCGACCGGAAACCGCGCTGGTGCGAGTAGCCAACCAGACGCCCCAGCGTGCGGGACTTGACCGGGATGCCTACCGATTTTCGCTTCCAGGTCAGATCGCCCCGCTGGACCTGGGCGTCCGAGTCGGGGACTTTCGCGGTGCTATCGAAGTCGACCCGAAATTGAGGCCTGAACTAAAGTCGTTGCGTGCTGAGGTTCGGCTGCCCGATTACCTGCAACGATCCGAACCGATCTCTCGAGAGATCCGCGGTGCGTCAACTTCCGTTGTCCGAGGTAGCACGGTGAACTTATTTGGCGCGGCCACTCGTCCGCTCGCCATGGCAAGTGTCAATGGTTCACCTCGGCCCACCACGGGGGAACGATTTGTCACCGATTCAATCTCCGTTGACGAGACGACCGAGGTCGATCTGCAGTGGGAGGATGAATACGGTTTGTCAGGCAAAGAGCCGCTGAGGATTCGGATCGAGGCCCTCGATGACGAACCGCCTTCGTTGATTTGTGAAGGGCTGCCGCGACGCAAGGTCTTGCTTGAGACCGAAGTGCTGACGTTCCAGGTTCGCGCCCACGACGACTTTGGCGTCAAACGCGTTGGCCTCGAGTGGCAGGGACTAGTCGACGGTGTGCCTTCGGGAGACCCTGGCGAGTCGATTTTGGGTGCCGGCGATGCACGCGCCGAATCCTTGCAATTGGCCGCTACCTTTTCCCCTCGCGATCACGACATCAAGCCGCAGACGATTGCGGTCAAGGTGTTTGTGGAAGACTACTTTCCCGGCCGCCAACGCGTCTATTCGCCGACTTGCGTTTTTGACGTGCTCGATCCGTCGCAACACGCCCTGTGGGTCACGTCCGAATTGACGCGTTGGCATCGCATGTCCTTGGACGTGCGTGACCGTGAATTACAACTGCATCAGACCAACAAAACGCTTCGTGACCTCTCCGCCGAACAACTGGCCACCGCCGAAAGTCGAGAGCAACTGGCCAAGCAGGCGGAACAAGAACAGGTCAACGGTCGCCGGCTGTCGAACCTGGTACGCAGTGGTGAGGGTTTGTTGCGCGAGGCGATGCGCAACGACGAGATTGGCGCCGAGAACCTCGAACAGTGGGCCGAGATGGTCGAGGTCCTCCAAGACATTGCCGAGAACCGAATGCCGTCGGTCGCGGAATTACTCGAAAAGGCGTCGCGAGCAGCGACACCGGGCGAGAATCAGTCCGATGAGAAGACGCCGAAGGTCGGACAGAACCGATTGACCCAGAACGCCTCCACCGCTGACGACGACGCTACGGAGGAGGAGGACGAAGAAGACTCGCCGCCCAACGTTCCCTCGATCTCCGATATCGAATCGACGCAGCATGATGTCGATGCGATGGCGAAAGAGAAGTCCAGCGATCCATCGGCGCCGCAGCAGGGCCGATTGACGTTACCCGACACCAAGTTGGCCGGCGACGCCAAGAGTCAGGGAGAACCGCCGGCTGCGGATCCCCAGGTTGAGCAAGCGGTGGTCGAGCAGGAGGACTTATTGGCCGAATTCGAAAAGGTGGCCGACGAGTTGAACGATGTGCTTGCCAATCTGGAAGGAAGCACTCTGGTCAAACGGCTCAAGGCCTCATCTCGCGCTCAGCAGCGCGTTGCCGCCGGACTCGCCTCTCTGGTGACCGATGCTTTCGGCGTGCCCGAGCGTGACAAACGCACCGACGCCGAGACTTTCGCCGAGCTGGCCCAAATGGAGTCGGAAAACAGCCAGGAAGTCTCGAACATCATGGACGACATGACGGCTTACTTCGAACGCAGCCGGTTCGCACTGCTCGCCCACGTGCTGGACGACATGAAGTCCCAGGACGTAACCGCCAGCCTGCGTTCGCTGAGCGAGGAGTTGCGTACCGAGAATGGCCTGTCAATCGCACAGGCTGAATATTGGAGTGATACCCTTGATCGATGGGCGGAGGATCTGGTCGAGGTCACTCAGTCAGGAACCTCGCCGGGAAGCAAAGCGAAGGGAAGTCTGCCTCCGTCGATTGTCCTCGAAGTCCTGCAACTGCTTGAGGGGGAAGTCAACCTGCGTGAGCAGACTCGTGTGGCGGAACA
>JARFQX010000650.1 GCA_029287555.1 Rubripirellula sp.
CTTCGTGGCCAATCCTCGACCGCGAATGGTTCGCGGTTCAGGAAGCCGCCGGCGCAGCCTCAGCCGTGGGGGCCTCCACGGCCATCGGAGCCTCTTCAACGACGGGCTCGAAGCTCGGTGAGGTCATCTTGCTGTCGCTCAGGGTAAAAATCACAAAGAGTGCGACAAAGACGAACGACGACATGAAAACGATGATGTTAAACGGCTTGTCGTAAGCCAGGTGCATGAAAAACGCCATCACCAAGGCTGCCTTGATCGTCGCGATCACCATGACGATCGCAATGTCATAACTGCCAAAGTCGAAATTCGCCTGACCGACTGTGACGATGGTCAAGAAGACCAAAGCAAAGAAGACAGCCAGCAACACCGGCACCGGTATCGGGTGGGCAAAGTCGTAACCGTCGTCGGAGTGACCGTGGGCAGCCATCATTCAGTCCAAATCAATGTATCGATGTGAGTGAAAAATCGGAAAAACCGACGAGCCAAGCTTCCCTAACGAATCAGGTAGAGCAGAGGGAACAGGTAAATCCAAATCAAGTCAACCAAGTGCCAGTAGAGACCGACGTAGTCAACTGGGCCGAAATACTGGGCATTGAAATCGTTACGAACCGAGCGAACAAGCAACCAGGTCAGGAAGATAATCCCGCCGATGATATGGATCGCGTGGACGCCGGTCATGCAGTAGTAGATGCTGAAAAAGACACCAGCCTTTCGCTTCGTCATCACATTGTCGTCGACCTGCTCAATCGGGCCCTCGATTTCCGACGGGCTGGTGACGACCGAGCTTCCTGCGACTTCCGCCTGACGCTTGAGTGCATTGAGTTCGCTTTGTAGGCCCGAGTTCGTCGAATCGGAAGCCAAACGCTCCAGCACCGCCACATCCTGGTCGAGCTCAACCAAGTCAACTGCGTCCGATTCGGCCTCGGCGACCGCATGATCGACGTCGTGTGTTTCGCCGTCGTGTGTTTCGCCGGCATGGGAATCGGATTCAGCCACGTGGTCGGCGTGCTCGCCAACACCCGCTGCGGCGTGATGCTCGGCCCCGTGCCCCTCCGACTCGCCGCTCTCCAGGATCATCCCGAGGCCGACGCCCACAAAGAAGCACAAGCAGACGACCGACAAAGGTGCTGCGACCTTGGTTTGGAATTCATTACCTTGCAAGATCGAAACGACCAGCCAAACGACAACACCGAGCAAGAGTAGGGCGACGGGAAGGCAGAGAAATAGCAGGAAATTGGGTTGGTCGGGCGGATGAGGATTCGCCGGATCGTAGAAGTAGAGGCCGGCGGGAAGTAGCCCCATGCCCCATTTGTGCGAATACTCGATCGCCTTGACACCCAAGAAGATCATCGCACACGAGAGGGTGGCGGCCAGCATGGCCGTCAAACCTTTGTGCTGTTCAACCTGAGCACATCGAACCGCCCACGCCATCGTCAGCGAGCTGAACAGCAGCACACCGGTGTTGATCGCACCCAGCTTCGTATTCAAGAACTGGCTGCAGCCTTCAAACACCTCGGGACGCAACATGCGAAAGATCGCGTAGGCGCAAAACATGCCGCTGAAGAACAAGATTTCCGTGACGAGAAACAGCCAGATTCCCAGCTTGCCGCTGTCGAATTGCTGCTCCGGAGTGTCGAAGTGGTGTGCTAGGAATTCCGGATGGTCATGATCGTGACCGTGCGCGTCGTGCGCTTCTTCCGGAGCAACTTCGAGTGTGGACATGGAGGTCGGTCGTCAATGGAAGGTCAATGGGAAGGAAAATTCACGCCGAGCGGGCAGGCCCGATGGCAGCCTCTAGTGAGACCCGTCGGCATGCGCTGGGGCAGGCTGCTGTTCGGGAACGATTTCGCGATCGGGTACGATTTCTTCGTATCGTTCTTGTTCGGCGTCCCATACCAGGTCGCTGAAATCGTAAGGGTCGCCAACGCTCGGGGGCCGCTCAAAGTTATAGAACGGTGGCGGACTGGTGCAGTGCCACTCGAGCGTGGCTCCGCCCCATGGATTGGCTGGTGCACGCTTGCCGCGGAACAGCGACTGCAGCAAGACGAACAAGGCGACGATTAAACCGACGCCCAGGAGCAGTGTTCCGTAGGTGCTCATCTGATGAAGCCCGGCAAATTCCGGGTCGTAAGTTGCATATCGACGGGGCATCCCCCGGCTACCCAGCACAAACTGGGGCAAGAATGTCAGGTTGAAGCCGGCAAAAATGATGGCAGCCGAAATCTGACCACCCAGCTCACTGTACATCTTGCCGAACATCTTCGGCCACCAGTGAAACAGTCCGCCGAGAAATGCGACAAGCGTTCCGCCGACCATCACGTAATGGAAGTGGGCGACCACGAAGTAGGTGTCGTGGAGATGCTGGTCGGTGGCGAGCGTCCCCAAATGCAATCCGGTCAAACCGCCAATCGTGAACAGGAAGATAAACGAAATGGCGTAACACATTGGGGTCGTCAAGCTGATGGACCCCTTGTACATCGTTGCCAGCCAGTTGAATACCTTGATCGCCGATGGCACCGAAACGGTGAAGGTCAACGCGCTGAAGATAATCGTCGTCAATGCTCCCATCCCGGCGGTGAACATGTGGTGTCCCCAGACCAGGAAGCCGAGCAACGCGATTGCGATCGACGAGTAGGCAATGAAACGATAGCCAAAAATCCGCTTGTGGCTGTGCACGCTGATCAAGTCACTGATGATCCCGAAGGCGGGCAAGATCATGATGTAAACAGCGGGGTGGCTGTAAAACCAAAAGAAGTGTTGGAACGTCACCGGATCCCCGTTGAACTCGGGATCGAAGATTCCGATGTGCATCGCCCGTTCCGCAATCAACAGCAACAGCGTGATTCCCAAAACCGGAGTCGCCAACACCTGAATGATGCTGGTGGCATAGGTTGCCCACAGGAACAAGGGCATGCGGAACCACGTCATTCCCGGCGGCCGCATCGTGTTGATGGTGACGATGAAGTTCAAACCGGTGAAGATCGAACTAAAGCCGAGAATGAACGCGCCGCTGGTGGCCAGAATGACCGATGTGTCCGTTGTCGTGCTGTAGGGCGTGTAGAACGTCCAACCGGTATCGAGACCGCTCGCCATCAAGGCACCGACGAAGAAGATCGCACCAAAAACCCAGAGGTAAAAACTGCACAGGTTCAAGCGCGGGAAGGCGACGTCCTTGGCACCCAGCATGATTGGCACCAGAAAGTTCCCTAACGCCGCAGGCACGCTCGGAATGATAAACAGGAACACCATGATGGCACCGTGCAGGGTGAATACCTGGTTGTACCAGTTGTTCGCCTCCGGTCCGGTGAATACGGCCCCGTCCGGCTGAAACAGGTGCAAGCGGATCATCACCGCCAGCAATCCGGCGACCGCGAACGAGGTCACCACGCCGATCAAGTACATCACCCCGATCCGCTTATGATCGAGCGTGAACATCCAGCTGAGAATTCCCTTGGAATTCGTCAGATAGTT
Source organism: Rubripirellula sp. (assembly GCA_029287555.1). GTDB lineage: Bacteria > Planctomycetota > Planctomycetia > Pirellulales > Pirellulaceae > Rubripirellula. Next base: position 3,472 of record JARFQX010000650.1, read on the forward strand.
TTCGCTCGCGGTCGGATATCCAGGATCCCAGGTCTTGGTGCCCGAGGGAATGGATCCAGCAGCCATTTGTAAACCTCACGAATAAATATCAACGCCCGCAGCGCCTGTTCTTTTCTTTTTCCCGGCCGGCGAACACGCCACAACCGGTATCAATTTCCGACTAATTTACCGTCTCGGAAGACTCCGCGTCTGCGGGAGAAGATGTCGCATCCCCCTCCGGAGCGTATTCCGAGATCGTTTTCAAGTATTCGACGATCGAGTACAGATCGTCGTCGCTGAGTTGGCCCTTGTAACTCGGCATCACCGGTTGGTAGCCGGCAACGACTTTTGCCTTCGGATACAGAATCGATTCGCGGATGTAGTTCTCATCCGCCACGCCGGCTTCACCGGTGGCGAAGGGACGCTGATTGCCGAAACTCTCGGTGAAAGAGGGGCCAACGCGCTTGCTGCCGTCAATCGAGTGACAGCCCTTGCACCCACGTTGCTCGTAGAGCTGCTTCCCGTATTCCGCCGGGTCCATGTTTGGATCTCGTTTGCTGTACTTTTCGATCCAGGCGTTCAAATCATCGAGCGATTCGTGCACCACCACGACGGTTTGCATCATCGAGTGATCTTTGCCGCAATATTCCGTGCAATAAAGGTCAAAGAATTTATAGCCGTCCTTGGTGAACTGCCATCGATCGTAATCCCACTCACCACCGGCCGCCTCGGTCGCCGCGAGGGCTTCGTCAAGCCTCTCCTGGCTGACCTTTTCACTGGCCACCGTTGGCATGAACCACATGTAATTGTAACGGCCGGGAACCACATCCTTCTTTGCCCGAAACGCCGGAATAAACAAGCTGTGGATTACGTCGCTTGAACGCATCGACAACTTCGTGGGCTCGTCCACCAAGAGGTGCAGTTCGGGGTTGAACACGCCACCTCCATAGTCAAACGTCCATCCCCATTTGAAGGCCTGTACACCGATCTCGTTCGCACCGTCGGGAACCGTTCGATGGTCGAGATAGGCTTTCGCGCCGAAGACAAACATGCCGACGAGGAAGAAGGAAGGCAGGATCGACCATGCCAGTTCAAGAGGCGTATTGTGAGACGCGTTGCTCTCGGCTTTTTCCCCCTTCGGCTTGTGATACTTGTAAGCGAAGTAGAAAAGGCAAAACACGATCGGTATGAAGAACAAAATACAGATCGTCGAGATGAACCCAAACAGCCAATCGATGTCATTGGAGAACGTCGACGCCGACTCCGGAAACCAATCGAATGATCCGGTGTAGTCCCCAAGTAGTGACAGCGAGGCGGGAAGTTTCGTAAACATGTTCAAAAGTCATTTCCAAAAAGGTCTCAACGGCGACTAGTCGGCCGAAGAGGGATGGGATTCGGATTGAACGGATTCGGGCTGTTCGGGCGGCGGTACACGTTTCCGGCCGAACCAATAGGGTGCCATGCAGGCCAAGATCAGCAGCACGGTTGCGGCTCCACCGGCACGCATGATTTTCCAGGCCTGGGGCACATAGCTGTTACTCGATGGATCGTAACTGAAGCACCACAGCACAAGTTGATCGACCGGCGAGCCAACCGTCCCCTCGCCCGCCTCGACCAACGCCTTTCGCATATCGTTTGGCTCGAAGCCGACTTCGAGCGAGTATCGAGTGATTACACCTTCCGGCGAAATAAATGCCAGCATCGCGGGGTGATAATACTCCCCCGACTTCTCGTCGTACGTATAGCGGAAACCGAGCACATCGGCCAATTCCGTGATCGTTGCCTGATTGGCGGTACAAAATTCCCAGCCTTCTTCGGCGTTCGCATGGACGTCGCTAATCAGACTGACATACTTTGCTTTCGTCTTGGCCGCCGCCTCCGTCGTCTCGTTGGGATCGATACTGACGGTAAGAATTTGGAAATCGTCACCGACGCCGAGATCTAGTTTTCCGAGAGACAGCGCCAACTGACTCAGCTGCACGCTGCACAACATTGGGCAATCGCTGTAATTCAACGTGACAATCGTCGGCTTTTGACCATCGATGAAATAACCCGTCTCGACCTGACGTCCCTTCGAATCGACGAGTGGCAGGTCAAGCGGAATTCGACCACCAAGGTTCTGGTCCATCTTGACGTCCCGAACCTCTCGAGGAACGCCATCATTGAGGGAAACGTTGTCACTTCCCTGAAGTGCAGCTTGTGACCAGGCACAACGAGTGGGACCGCCGACGGATATCACTGCCAACGTCGATAAAATCAGGATTGATCGGCTCACCGAGCCAATTCTCAGCCTAGGTCTCGTCACGATTCTCCTTATCGGATTCGGGATCACTGTCAGCTTTGGAATCACTATCTGCTTTGGAATCACTATCTGCTTTGGGATCACTGTCAGCTTCGGACTCATCCGCCGCGGAATCACTGTCCCGTTTCCGGGAGGATGGTTCATCCACCATCAAGTCGATCGCCTTCTCCACCGGAATCACGATGTTTCCGGTGGTGTCATCCACGCCGAAAACCGATACCTCCTGGAGCTGTTCCTGCAGGATGGAGTTCTGCCGCGTGTAATTGCTGGCCGCCTGGGTCTCGGTCTTCTGCCACTGAGCCATCGCGTGGTATAGCACCTGAACCGCCAAAGCAGTCACCGCCGTCACTACCACCGAAGCAATTCCGACGACGAAAATGCGTTTCACGTTGAGATCGTCGTATGCAGCCATGTCAGAGATCGTTCAGATTGGGACGGGAATGCGGTAATTCGTGGTTTGTGCACCCCGACACAGGTGGGGGCACGATTACATCGGAAAGAATTAATCGTCAGATATTTTCAAAGGCGATCGACTCGCGGAGACGCGGATCCTGGACGGCGACGACCCTGGTTTGTTGGGCCACACGAAGCATCACGCCGGTCAGCAGAGCCAGCATCCCACCGGCACAGAGCATACTCGATACCACACCGAACACGCCGCCCATCGACGCATACTCGGCACCCTCGACCGGTTGCGTTTCCGGCATGATCATCCAGTAAACATCGATGAAATGCATCAGCAAGAGGTAGACCGCCCAGCCAAAGACAAGTGTGGGGTTTCGTCGCACGTGACGGCTAAGCAGCCCCAGGAACGGCAGCATCCAGTGGAAGAAGATCAGGATTAGCGCGAGCGCCCCCCAAGAACCTAGTTGGCGGTGCCAGAACCACTCGGTCTCTTCCGGGATGTTTCCGTACCAGATCAGCAAGTACTGACTGAAGGAGATGTAGGTCCAGAAAAACACGAACCCGAACATGTACTTTCCAAGGTCGTGATAATGCTCGATGGTGACTTCGTCGCGCAGCGCGCCCTGCTCTTGCAGCACGTAGGCACCGACCGCGAGCAGGCAGTGAGCGGCGAGCACGCTTCCGGCGAACAGGTATACACCAAACATGGTCGAGAACCACATGGGTGCCAGGCTCATCACCCAGTCGAACGCTGCGAAGGAGGTTGCGCCGCAAAACAACATCACGGCCGGACCGCTCCAGTACTGCAGGCGATCGGTGACGGACTTGTCACCGGTCTGGTCCTGCTCAACGCTGCCTCGATAGTAGTAGAGAGCCAAAGCGGACCAGATTGCGAAGTAAATGATGGCTCGAATGGTGAACCATCCGGGCGTCAACCAACGGGTCTTCTCAGCCCAAGCCGCCATCGGCAGATGATTGTCCACGGCGTAGTTGGGATCGTCCCAGCGATAGAGCGTTCCCTCGCCGAACAGCAGCGAAGCGATGATCGGAATGAAAAGAACGGCCAGCGGGATGATCATGATCATGATCAACTCGGCAATCCGGCGGACAACCACGCTCCAACCGGCGCGGCACAAGTGCTGGATCAAGACGAAGAACAGGCTGCCGACCGCGAGGGTGACACAATACACGAGGGCGGTCAGATAGGCCGCCATTCCAAAGCTGGCATTGACCGTGTGCCCCAAAGCCCAGCCCACCACGAGAGCTGCCAGACCGCCGAGGCACAGCGGAAGGCTCAATGCCGCCAGAGAAGCTGGCAATTGAAACGCCGGATCGTCGGCGGTTTTGACAGTGGGAGCGTCGTGTTCGGACATCGGATTGGGGGTCAGTGCGATGGATTCAGTGGATCTGATTTCCGACTTCCGCGGCGCGGGAATCGGCGTCGGTTTGTGGCGGAGACTGTCTACTTACCAGCCCGTTTTGCTCGTTCTTCTTCGGCTTTGCGTTCCGCTTCGGCTTGCTCTTCGAGCTTTTGTTCGACCTCGCGTTGACGCTCGAGAATTTCCTCGCGTCGATCCTGCGGCACCAGGTCGATCGAAGCGTTTTGGCTCATCTGCAACGCGCGAACATAGGCGACGATTGCCCATCGGTCACGCGCTTTAATTTGGCTTGCGTAACCCGGCATCTTGCGGATTCCGTTGCTGATCGTGTTGAACAACTTTCCGTCGGGATACTTGTCCTCGTACAAACTCTCTTGGTGCAGCGAAGACGGGGGGATCCAGCTTTGCGCCAAGATCTTGCGAGCCCGGCGGTTGACCAGACCGTTGCCACCGCCGTTGAGACCGTGGCAAACGGAGCAATAAATTCCAAAGTACTGCTGACCAAGGGCGAGCAGTTCGCGGTCGACGTCCAGCGGGTTCTCCTTCAACCAAGGCGTGGTGTCCATCACGCTCGGCTCCTGCGCCGCTTCCGCCTGCGCCGACACCTCTGGGGAGGTCGCCTCATCGTCGTCGTTGCCATCCGGATCTTGCGGGACGAGCGGATTCAGGTGGGTGTTGACCAATCGCTCGGCGCGAGGTGAGTCGACCCGGTCCAATTCTTCCATGTCGATACCGGTCAAGAAGTTCATGTCCTGGCCGACTTCGCCGCGAGCGACCGTGCCGGGTACGTCGGGACGCATCGCTCGGCCGTCGGCAAACAGGGTCGAACCTTGCTGGGCGTCCTTCGCCGGCGAGAAATCCATGTCGTAGAAAACGTGGAAGCGGGGCGAGCTGCTGTTCGTCACCCTCATCTTCAAAACGATCAAAAGCGGGATCACCGAGAAGGCGACGATCAATCCCCAAATCGCGAAAATCGGTTTGGGAATCTTCGACGAGGAGTCGTCGTCGATGACCGATTGGATATGTTGACCACCGGTTTCATTGAACAGTTGTTGCACACTCCCCTCGTCGAACCGCGGATCCTTGGAGTCGACGTAAAGGAAGAAACGGTCATCGGTCACACGATCAAATCGCGGATCGGTGAACATCGGATTGCTGAAGCGGGGCAGACCATTGAGCGCCCACATTCCAAAGAAGGCCCCGAAGGAGGCGAACAAAACGGTCAATTCGAAAGCCACCGGAATGAAGGCGGGCAACGAGATGAACGGCTTACCCGAAATGATGTACGGATAATCAATCGCATTCATCCAGATTTGCATCAGCAGGGCAGTTGCCGTGCCGGTCAATCCGCAGACGAGCACGATCCAGGGAAGATGGGTCGGCTTGATCCCCAATGCCTTGTCGATCCCGTGGACGGGGAACGGCGTGTACGCATCGGTCTTCTTATAACCGGCATCGCGCACCCGACGGCAAGCATCCAGCAGGGAATCGACCGATTCATACTCGGCGACAATTCCATGCACTTTCTTTTCTTGGTTCTCTGACATCAATTCGCAGCTTCTTGTTCAAGCCTGGCTACAGGTGTTTCAGATCGGGGCATTCACCTTGGATCAGTGATCATCCGCGTGGGCCATGTGGTATTGCTTGGCCAGTGTTGCCTTCGTTTCCGCCATGTTGATCACCGGCATCAATCGGCAGAACAGAAGGAACAACGTGAAGAACAGGCCAAACGAGCCGATCAGCATTGACCAGTCGACCCACGTCGGGGTGAAGTAGGCCCAGGCACTGGGCAGGTAGTCGCGCGAGAGACTCGTGACCACGATCACGAATCGTTCAAACCACATTCCGATATTTACGAAGATCGAAATCACCACGATGATCCACGGCGTGGTGCGGAACTTCTTGATCCAGAACAACTGGGGGCTGATCACGTTGCAGGTGACCATCGTCCAGTAAGCCCACCAATAGGGGCCGAAGGCACGGTTGGTGAAGGCAAACTTCTCTTCCTGGACCTGGCCGTACCAGGCGATGAAGAATTCGGTACCGTACGCCAAACCGACGATCGAGCCGGTTGCCAGGATGATCTTGCACATGTTGTCGAGGTGCCGGATCGTGATCAGCTTCTCCAGGCCGAGCATCGATCGGGCCGGCACCATCAACGTCAGCACCATAGCAAAACCGCTGAAGATCGCCCCGGCGACGAAGTAAGGTGGGAAAATCGTGGTGTGCCACCCGGGTACCTGCGAGACGGCGAAGTCAAACGACACAATCGTATGGACCGAAAGCACCAGCGGGGCTGCAAAGGCGGCCAAAAGTGCATAGGCCTTTTCGTAACGCATCCAATGTCGTGACGACCCGGACCATCCCAACGACAGAATTCCGTAGGCCATACGCCGCCATTTGTTCTTGGAGCGGTCCCGGAAGGTCGCCAGGTCGGGCACCATTCCCATGTACCAGAACAACAGAGAAACGGTTCCGTAGGTGCTCACCGCGAACACGTCCCACAGCAGCGGGCTGCGGAACTGGGGCCACATCCAGAGATTCAAACTTGGGTAGGGTGCCAGCCAGTAAGCCAGCCAGGCACGACCCACGTGGATGCCCGGAAAGGTACCGGCGCAGACGACGGCAAAGATCGTCATCGCTTCGGCCGCCCGGTTGATACTCGTCCGCCACTCTTGGCGAAACAGGAACAAAATCGCGCTGATCAACGTGCCGGCGTGACCAATCCCGACCCAAAACACGAAGTTAACGATCGGCCAGCCCCAAAAGATGGGCGAACGGTTTCCCCACACCCCAACGCCGACATAGAACAGATAGAGAATGCAGATCGTCAACCACTGCAGCAACGCGAAGGAGATCAGAAAGCCGATCACCCAACCCGTACTCGGGCGACGTTCGGCTACCTGACACACCGTCTCGGTGATGTCGTGATAAGTCGTATCGCCCAGCACCAGCGGTGCGCGCTGGCCCGGTTGTTCGACGGTGTTGTCCAATCCGTTGGGAATGGCGAGTGACATAGGATTCAGTGGTCAGGAGCAAGTGAATGGGTAACAACGGAGTCGAGCGGGCAAGGTCAGCTCACTCTTCCGATGGTGTCTCTTTTTCCGTGCTGTGATTCTCGGTCGCGTCAGCAGCGTGCTCGCCGCTGTGTTCGCCCTTGGCCTCATGGTCTGCATCGTGGTGCTCGGCATCGTGGTGCTCGGCATCATGCTCGCCGCCATGGTCGCCATGCCCGTGGTGATAATCCTCGTACTTCACCAGGTCTTCCCGCTGTCGCGCCGTCATCAGCCGGACATGAGGGTTGCGAATGCGGGCGAGGTACTCGGTCCGGGGCTTGATGTTCAGTTGTCCGAGCATCCCATAACTGCGTGAATCACGGCGTTTCTGGGAAACCACGGAGTTCTCGTCCGCGATATTGCCGAACTCAATGGCTTGGGTCGGACAGGCGGATTGGCAAGCGGTGACCACGTCGCCGTCCTTGATTGGCCGGCCACCATCTTTGCGAGCGTTGATCTTGGCCGATTCGACCCTTTGGATGCAGTAGGTGCACTTTTCCATGACACCACGACCGCGGACGGTGACCTCGGGGTTCATCACCAATGCTTGCAGCTTGCGGTTCGCACTTTCGATCGTCGACGGATAGGCATCGATGCCGTAGCCGACCCCGATGTCCTCGTTGTAATTGAAGTAGTTGAAGCGTCGAACCTTGAAGGGACAGTTGTTGGCGCAGTACCGAGTGCCAATGCAACGGTTGTAGGCCATTGCATTGATCCCTTCCTCGGTATGCACGGTGGCGGCGACCGGACAAACCTGTTCGCAGGGAGCGGTCTCGCAATGCATGCAGGCGACCGGTTGCTGAACGATCTCGGCGTTTTCTTCGTCGCCCTGGAAGTACCGGTCAATACGCAGCCAGTGCATTTCCCGGCTGTTGAGCACTTGTTCACGACCAACGATCGGGACATTGTTCTCGCTTTGACAGGCGACCACGCAGGCGTTGCAGCCGGTGCACTTGGAAAGATCGATCGACATGCCCCACTGAGGCATCGGGTTCCCCTCGGCCTCGTTCGTTCTTTCGATCCGTTCAATCGGCTCGGTCCACGGTGATCCGTGATCGCCGACGTGCGGCACGTGGGGACCTTTGGCTTCGGCAAATTCCGGCGTTTGATCGAAAAGTTGCGTGGTGCCCTCGCGAATCAGCGAAAAGCTGCGCGTTTCCGCCTCGTCGCGACCCCGCTCATCGATGGCCCAATGGTCCTGGGTCGTCGCCAGTTCATATTCATCGAACCGGGGGCGAGCCTTGACGTCGTAGGCGATCAGCGGGGAGTCACTGGTGCGAATCGGCGAAACGTCGATGCCAACGACTTCGACCCCTTCCTCTTCGAATCCGCCAACCATACCGGCCCTGGTTCGGCCGTAACCGATCGCAGCGGTGACCACGCCGGGGGCGCAACCGGGCATCTCATAGACGGGAAGAATCACGTTGCGACCACTGGTGGGCAGTTCCAAGGCCACGAAGTTGCCGTGTCGGACTCCCAAGGCGGCGGCGGTCGAGGGACTCATCACCGCTGCGTTGTCCCATGTCATCTTCGTCAACGACTGGGGCATCTCCTGCAACCAACCGTTGTTGGCAAATCGTCCGTCGTAAAGACCGTCGGCCGGCGTGAAGATGACTTCGAAGTTGTCGCGGTCCACTTCGCCCGAGGCGCTGGGGCCCGCACCGCTTAGCGGCTGTTCCTCGCCACCGACGCTAAGATTTCCCCCGGCCAGTTTCAAGTCGTCGGCGTAACCGTCGGCGTAACCATCGTGCAGTAATTGACGCCACTGTCGGTTGCTCAGCGAACTGCCGGTCAAGGCGTCGGCCAAGGTGTCAGCGGTGCGACGGACGATCGCCGAGCCTTCGGTCTCCTTCTCGCCCAGCATTTTGGCGAAGACCTCGATCGCCGTGCGTCCACCAAGGAGCGGCAGAATCTGCGGTTGGCAGACTCCGTAATAGCCGTGGTCATTAATGCAGTCGCCCCAAGATTCAAGCGGGTGGGCCAGCGGCACCGACCAGCTACAGATGGCCCCGGTTTCGTCGTCGTATTCGCCGAGATAGATCGAGTGTTCGACTTTCCCGAGCGCGGCCGAGAAGTCGATGTCGCCGGGGGCGGTGAAGACGGGATTGTTTCCCAGGATCAACAGCGTTTGGATTTCCTCGCCATTGATGCTCTCGACCAGATCGGCGAGCGAAGTCGTTTCGCCGACGTCCCCCTCGTCCAGCGCCAGGAACTTCTGCGCGGTGCCGAATGAACCGAGCTTCGCGTTCATGCGGATCCCGGCCGCTACCGCTTCGGCACCCAGATGATCGCCAACGACCACGACTGCCTTGTCCCCCGCTTCGGCGATGTCGTGAGCCAGGACATCAAGGAATCGCTCCAGACGCTGTCCGGCAGCAAGTTCGTCGTAGGCTTCCGTTTCGTCGGAATGGTCGTGGGATTCACCGCCGGCGAGTTGCTCCACACGGCGGCCCAGTTCTGCCAGGAAAGCGGGCATCTCACTGGGACGTAAAGCCAACCGAGAATCGGCCGAAGCACCGGTCAGCGAGTAACCGCCCTCGACGACGTACAGACGATTCATTTTGCGTTGCTCGTCGCCGTCGCGTTGCTCGTCGCCGTCCTTCGGCACGTCGCTGTCCTTCGGCACGTCGCGCCGCTTGGCAAAGCCGGCCGCGTTGGAAAGCATACCGCTGTCGTTACCCAGGATGTCGGCCTGGATGGCGACGATCACGTCCGCCGCTTCGAGATCCAGCGACTGTCGCGCGGGTTTGCCGAAGACCGCGGTGGTGGCCTCTCTCATGACGCCGGCATCGACCCCGTCATAACGGCAAATCTTGGCGGCCGGCAAACGCTTCTTCAGGGCCGAGAGCATCCGCACAAGCGACGGCGAGTTGGTTGGCGGCATCAAGACGGCGAAACGGGCACCGTCTCCTTCGCGGGCGGCCTCGTCGATACGAGCGGTGGCATAGTCGTCAAACTCTTCCCACTCGGCGGGAAGTCTCCGGTTATTCTCTCCCGTCTTGAGCAGAAAGCCGGCGTCCCCTCGCGAGCGGTCGGGGTCGTAGAGCCCGAGAATGGAGGCCTGCGAAAAGACGTCCGTCCGAAGCTTGCTCGGGTGATCCGTATTGGGCTCGACCTTCAGTGGACGACCATCCACGCAAGAGACGAGCAGGTTGTAAACACGCCCGGCCAATTCAAAATTGGTCGCACGGCTGTAAGACTCTCCCGGAATCCGTCCTTCGGGACGAATCACGAATGGTTCGATCGATTCCTCGGGATATCGGCAACCGCTGACACCGGCCACCGCCAGTGACGCTCCCATCAATTGCATCCAGCGACGACGCGACACGCCCTCTGGAAACTCCGATGCCGCCACCGGAAATTCGCGATCGAGGTACTGGCTGAAGTCCTCATTCCCACGAAACTCCGACAAGCTGCGCCAATAAGTTGGCTTGGCGGGCTTGGTGGGGGATGACGATGCCGAATCGTTGGAGGTCATAGTCAGATAGGTAAGTGAAGGGTCGTCGTATCAGCGGTGATTCCGAACTGGCAGCAATCAGCGTGCATTAGCGATGGCACACGGCGCAGTTGACTTGCGGGTTAATCTGCTTGTCTTCCTTGAGGGCCGCACCGTAAGCCTGCTTTTCCTCGAGCGATAATTCCTCGCCGTCTGCACCGGTGGGTTCCCAATCGAGTTTGGTTACAAACTCCACCGGTCTGAGATGCGGTTCCGGATTGCGATGGCAGTCGATGCACCATGCCATCGACAACTCCTTCGACTGATAAACCACCTCCATTTGGTCGATCCGGCCATGGCAGGTCTTGCAACTGACACCGGAATTGACGTGTGCAGCGTGGTTGAAATAGACGAACTCGGGGAGGTTGTGCACTCGCTTCCAGGCGACACTTCGTCCCGACTTCCAACTCTCATGAATCGGCGCCAGTTTCGGACTGTCGGCATGCACGGCTGCCAACGCCGTGATCCCCTGGTCATCCGCCGGGCTGTGACAGTTGATGCACGTTGCAGTGGGTGGAACGGCCGCGTGCGCCGCGTCGAAGACCGTGTTGTGACAATAGCGGCAATCGAGTTTGAGCTGGCCGGCGTGCAGCGCGTGGCTGAAAGGTACCGGTTGCGTTGGCTCGTAACCGACGTTGAGTGTCTTGGGATCGGTGATCAGACCTCCCATCGCACCCGCAAACACCGCTCCAGCAGCGATCGCGACGGCCAACAAGCCGAGGAAGGGATTCGTCCAGCGTGGAAACAAAAAGCGTTGCATGATGAGTTTGGCCGAAGCTTAAACGTGGCCCATATTCGCACAGAAAGGCAAGAAAGATGTGGCACTCCTGCTCATGAACCGCACAGTATGGTGATCGCCCACCACGGCTGGCAATGGCAGCAGCAATTCGAGCGACATTGTGTCGCAGAGCGACCGGGTCCAGGGGCGTTCAACTCGGTCGTTGCCACGCGAGCTCCCCGAGTGATCCCGAGTGATCCCGAGTGATCCCAAAGCGATCGATGATGATTACCACCACTGACCATTGGCCGTGATCGGTCGAACCGGACATCGCATCGAGTCCAGGGCCGAGACGATTTCCGAGACGGCCCAATCCAGGTCGTCGATTTCCAATCGATACTCGGGCCAACGCCAACCCGCTGGCCACATCTGGTGCGGCGCCGGCCAACGCGTAGCCGCCGTTGTCGACTGGATCCTTGCGATCAAGCGAGGAACGTGATTTTCCCCAGCAAGCGGGCTATCGACCGCCGGAAGGGGTGGGACGAACGCGGATACCCATGGTGCCTCGGGTTGACTGCCGAAATCAGTCTCCTCCCCGATTGAGTCCCAGGTCGCTTCGTTTTGCGTCACCCCTGCGCTAGAAGGGGCCCCATTTGCCTGGGACGGTCGTTCGGCACGCGGCGGACCCCAAACCGTGCAATCGCCTTTCGCCTCAGGGGCAGGCTGACCGGTAGGACGTGGAACTACCGCTGGGGCCCGCGCAATGATCGGCATCGTTTGGGCCACCGGGGCGGCAAGAAACGTCCGGATTTGGTGCTCTTGGGCGAGCTGTCGGCAAATCTCCGCACGCGTCGCCGCAGAACCGCCGACGAGCGCCAGCGACGGTACGCCTCGTCGCAGGTGCCGGGCCAGTTGTTTGAGGGTCCATCCGAATCGGGGATCACGATAATGGGCAGCCACATCACACGCGGGTTCCAGGACGAATTCTCGAGCCGTGTAGCGCGGATGGGGAACGATCAGCCCGGTGCCGCCACCAACCAGTTCACCATGCAACACGACATCCAGGTCGATCGAACGGGCATCCCAACGCCGGCGGCGCTGACGTCCCAACTGCCGTTCGACTCGTTGCAGTAGCTGGAGGATTTCCCGAGCCGATGCCCTGGTGTCGAAAGCGGCAACCGCGTTGAGAAAGGGCTCCTGGCCGTGCGGTCCGCCGATCGGCGGGGTTTCGAAGAGTCGACTCGTTCGCAACTCCGCGGTGACACCGGAGGCGGCGATTTGCTGGGCGGCTTCGGCGATCAAGCGATCGCGGTCACCCAGGTTGCTGCCGAAGCTGATCAAACATTGCGCCGTCACGGGAGGCCGACCTATCTGATTTTCCCGGGCTCAATCAACCGCTGTGACAAGACTTGCGTGTAGGCTTCGCAGATTTCGCGTCGACAACTGAGGATCGCCAGTTGGCCGACCCGACGAAGATGGATCAGCTCCGCCGCCACCAGCTCCTTCAAGTGATGCGAGATCGTCGCCTGCGTGATCGAAAACTCCGAGACCAGCTGTTTGCAGGGGATCTCGTCGGACTGAGCGATGCAGGCCAAGATGGCGAATCGTTGCGGATCGGCGATCGCCTTGGCAATACGCTGCAACTGCTGCTCGCTTAACTCGATCTGTGTCTGGCTCATTCCCTCAATCTAGGCCGCCCCGAGGTCGCCTGCCAGAGTTGAGTTTGCCCAAGATTTGTCGATTCCGGGATTCGGGCGTTCGATGCGGGGCCAGATGTGGCAGAATGCGTCGCGTCCGATCGATAGGCTTCGGACCGTTGGGGACCACCTTCACGCAGTTGGCCTGGACCATGAGGCAGTTGGCCTGGGACAGGTGGCGGTCCGGTGGCGGCCCGGTGGCGGCCCGGTGGCCGCAGTAGTCGCGCGACGGGCGTAGTTGGGGGGACGGGCACAGCGACCGATGGGCGAGCCGTGGGCCGGTAACTGGGAAAGCGACGGACGAGGACGGACGAGGTACGGATAGTAGCCAATGTCGATAGATGAAAGCGAAACGCAGGAGCAATCCCCGGACGAGTTATTTCTCACCGCGGTGCTGTTCGAGTCAGCCTTGGCGGTGATCGCCATTGTGCTTGGTTGGGCTCTCGGTCCTTCGGCTCGCGATCTCGTGCCGGAGCTTCATGCCGATCAGATTTGGCCGATCCTAACCGGATTGGGCCAGGGGCTGTTGGCCGCCGTACCGATCGTGATCGTCATCGAGTTGATTCGGCACATCCCCTGGGAACCCATCCGGGAATTGGAGAGGTTGACTGAGCAAGGCATGGTCAAGTCGTTGCTCGAGTTGACGCCCTGGGAATTGATCGTGATCAGCATCTGTGCCGGCATTGGGGAGGAGCTGTTGTTTCGCGGTTGGATGATGTATTGGTTGGCAGATGGCATGAAGTTGGTTGCGCCGGAGGTGCCGTCGCAGAGCCTGTTGATGATCGCCCTGGTGGTCTCTTCGCTCGTTTTCGGATTCTTCCACCCGATCACGCGGCTTTACGTCGTCCTGGCAGCGCTGATGGGGGTCTATTTCGGTCTGCTCGTGATATGGACCGGCAATCTGCTCGTCCCGATTACCGCCCATGCGGCCTATGACGCGGCGCAGTTGCTGCTGACCAAACGCGAGGTGCAGCACGAAAATGGTGCAGCGGAAGAATAGTCGGGTGGTCGTCCGGCCTTGCGGCCAGCGCGGTTCGGTTGGCGTTTGCGGCTCTCGCTGAGGCCAGGTGGTTCAGCCCCCTCCTTCAAAGCCGAGAACTGCCGCCAGCGGCGGAAGAAGGACTGCAATTCGCACGGTCAATGGGGTATCCTAAAGAAGGCCTGCCTTCCGCCGACGCAACGACCTTCCCACCGGCGAAAATGACCGTGAAAGCTACAAAATGTCTTCGGCTCGTCTCGTCGTTCTTTCTGGTGTCTCTCGTTTCGAATGCCTGGGCTGAACCGGCATCTTCATCGGATGACGAGCGGATGAAGTTCTTCGAGAACCACGTTCGTCCGCTGTTGGTCGAGCGGTGCTTTGAATGCCAGTCGGGGGAGAATATCGCGGGGGGGCTTCGTCTCGATGCCAAGAGTTTGACGATCGACGGCGGGGACAGTGGTCCGGCCGTGGTTGCCGGTTCGCTCGAGGAGAGTCTGTTGGTTTCGGCGATTCGCTACGAAGAATTGGAGATGCCTCCCGATGAGCCGCTTTCGGCGAAGCAGCAGGCGGTCATTGAACGTTGGATTCGCGATGGAGCCTATTGGCCGCAAAGCGACAGCGGTCCCTCCGACCAGGCGGTGACCGATTTCTCGCAGTGGTGGGCCTCGCAACCGCTGCAGCCCGGGCCGATTCCAGCCAGTTCCTCGACGACGGATTCGCACCGGGCCATTGACCGTTACATCGATCGCGCCTTGGACGCCGTTGGTCTTCAACGCGCGCCGGCGACGGATCGAGCCCAGTTGATTCGTCGATTGTCATTCGACTTAATCGGACTTCCGCCCACGCCTGAAGCGATCGAACGGTTTGTGCATGACGACCGTCCGGGGGCTTATCGTCGGTTGGTGCAGCGGATGTTGGCCGATCCTGCTTACGGCGAGCGGATGGCCCGGCTTTGGTTGGACCTGGTTCGCTATGCCGAGTCGGACGGTTGGCGGGCCGACGCGTTTCGTCCCCAGGCTTGGCGATATCGTCAATTCGTCACCGACGCCTTCAATTCGGGGATGCCCTACGATCAGTTCGTTGCCCTGCAGATCGCCGGCGACGAGATCTCGCCGGGCGACGAGGAATCGCTTGCAGCGGTCGGTTTCCTGAGGCTCGGCATTTACGAATACAACCAACGCGATGCCGAAGGCCAATGGCAGAATATTGTCGATGAGATCACCGATGTCACCGCGGATGTCTTCTTGGCGACGGGCATCGCCTGCGCCAAGTGTCACGATCACAAGTTTGATCCGATTCCTCGCTCGGATTACTACCGCGTTCGCAGCGTGTTCGAGCCGCTGACGTTTGTTGATTGGGAGCGTCCGAACAATCGCACTGCCGAACAGCAGCGGGAGGTTGACCGATTGCTGGCGGAGTTGCGCGAAATCGAAGGTGACGACATCAAGAAGCTGGGCGAATCGGTGGTGGAGAAGTTTCCCCTGCACATTCAGGCGATGTATCGCAAGCCACCTCAGCAGCGAACCGCTTACGAAGAACAAATGGCCTACCTGGTTGCCCGCCAGTACTACGAAGAAGGGCTCGCGGGCAATAAAGCGGAGAAGAAACTTGGCAAGGAACGCGCCGAAAGACGCGCCGAGATTTTGAAGCAGCTCGATCGCTTCGGCGCGAATCCTTATCAACCGGCCGATCTGATGACGATTGCCGACGCGACGGGTCAGATCCGTCCCACGCGGCTGCCTGGCCGCAGTTCGGGCCGCAGTTTCGAGCCCGGCATCCCGCAAGTATTCGGCGGCGACCAACTCGACTGCCAACCACCACAGGAATCGCCTCGTTCGACCGGTCGGCGGTCAGCTTTGGCCAAGTGGATTACCTCAGAGAACAACGCGATAGCGGCGCGGGTCATGGTCAATCGACTTTGGCAGTATCACTTCGGGACCGGATTGGTCCGCAGCCCGAATGACTTCGGCCAACTCGGCTCGCCTCCATCGCATCCCGAGTTGCTCGACTACTTGGCCGTTCGCTTTGTCGAGTCCGGCTGGGACATTCAAGCGATTCAGCGCGAAATCGTACTCAGCGAGACCTATCAACAATCTTCGGTTCATCCCGACGCCGATCGCGCCATGCAGATGGATGCCGACAATCGTTTGCTGTGGCACAAGTCGGTGCGGCGACTCGACGCCGAACAGTACCGTGATGCCTTGCTGGTAGCGATGGGATCGATGCATCATCAGGTCGGCGGCCCGAGTGTTTCCGGAACGCCGCCGAGACGGTCGCTGTACCTGCGTCGAATGCGAAACTCGGGCGACGAAATGCTGACCGCACTCGACGCCCCGCCGGGATTGGTGGGAACGGCCAAGCGTGATGTGACCACGACGGCTCCCCAATCCCTGATGATGATGAACAGTCCGAGGATCATGGGAGTTGCCAACAAGTTCGCCGAGCGGATTCGGCGTGACTTGTCGGAAGTTCCATCGGATCAGTTTGACAGGGCTTTCGTACGTCGTGGCCATTTGTTGATTGCGGGAGTGCCGGCCGACGACGCGACCGTCGCGCTGCTGGCACCGCTGGTGGCCGGTGGCAATTCAGGCCAGGTCGATGTTTGTCACATTCTCATCAACAGCAATGCCTTTCTCTTTATCGATTGACGAGAGCTCATGATGGACAACGATTCGACGTTATGTCGCTCGGCTGGCGTGCCGCATAGGCAAGGCTCGACGTCGCGACGCCAATTCCTAGCGACCGCCGGGGCGGGGTTCGGCGCCGTTGCCCTGCAAGGCATGATGGCCGAGTCACTCGATGCAGCAAGTTTTGTTGCGGCACCCGGGGGGCATCATCCCGCGACCGCCAAGAGCGTGATCTTTCTGTTCATGGAGGGTGGCCCCAGCCAACTCGACACGTTCGATCGCAAGCCACTGCTGAACCAACTGGCGGGCAAGCCGCTGCCGAGCAGTTTTCGCGAACCGCTGACGGCGATGGGTGAAAAGAATTCGCCGCTGTTAGCTTCAAAGCGTAAGTGGGCGCGTTACGGCGAAAGTGGGTTGGAAATCAGCGACTGGTTTCCGCACGTTGCACAGCATGCCGATGACCTGGCGATCATCCGCTCTTGCTACGGCGAGGGCATCAACCACTCCGGTGGCTGCAACTTGATGAACACAGGCAGCATCCTTGGAGGACGTCCCTCGCTCGGTGCCTGGGTGTCGTACGGGCTGGGAACCGAGAACGCGGACCTGCCCGCCTTCGTCGTCATGAAGGACGAGAACAAACCCGGCACCAACGGCGTGCGCAGCTGGGGACAAGGTTTTTTGCCGGCGACGTACCAGGGCACGCCGGTGGGCGATACTCCAAACGGGGAAGCGATTGCCAACCTCGCCCTACCGAAAGGCGTCGACACCGAGCGGCAACTGCGGAAGCTGGAACTGATCCGCAAAATCAATGAATCGCATGCCACGCGGCTGCCAAACGTTTCGGATCTCGAGGCGCGAATCGAATCCTACGAACTTGCATATCGCATGCAATCGGCGGCCCCGGAAGCGGTCGACCTGAGCCGCGAAACGGGGGAAACACTTGATCTTTATGGTCTCAACGACAAGCGGACCAAGAACTTTGGCCGGATTTGCCTGCTCGCCCGTCGCATGGTCGAACGTGGCGTGCGTTTTATTCAACTCTTCAGCGGCACCGGCAGCGGCTGGGATGCCCATTCCGGAATCGAGGGAAACCACACCAAGTTTTGCGGCAGCGTTGATCAGCCGATCTCCGCCTTGCTGACCGATCTTCGCCGTCGGGGTCTGCTCGATCAAACGCTGGTCGTCTGGGGAGGTGAGTTCGGCCGCACGCCGATGAGCGAGAAAGGGGATGGCCGGGACCACAATCCCACTGGCTTTACGATGTGGATGGCGGGTGGTGGCGTTCGCGGCGGCCAAGTGATCGGCGCCACCGATGAGCTCAGCCTCTACGCCATCGAAGACCGCGCTCACGTCCACGACATTCACGCCAGTATCTTGCATCTGATGGGACTCGATCGACTCAAACTTTCCTACAACTACCAGGGTCGGCTCGAACGACCCACGGTCAATGAAGGAAAGATGATTGAAAAGTTGATGGCGTAGCGTGCGTCATGACGGGATTGATCCGATCCGAGCTGCTCGTGCTCAGCGCAGCGGTGTTCGTAATCGTGTCGTCTGACTGACACTTCGACGAGCAGGAGAAAAGGATTCGATTAGCTGGTTGAACCGGTTCACGTCAATGATCGATCGGCGCGCCTGCGCACGATGCACCGGCAGGTCAGGCAACCAGCCCGAGTCTAACCACCTGAGACAACTTCCCAATGTTTACGAAACGTTTGCTCCAAGCCTTGCTGATTGTTGTCGCGATACTTAGCCGATTAGGGCTTGCCTCGGCAAGTGATACCGACTCGATCGATTTTCGCCGCGACATCCGTCCGATTCTGTCGGACAACTGTTTCGCTTGCCACGGTCCGGACGAAGAGCACCGTGAGTCAGGACTGCGGCTGGATCAAGCCGAGTCCGCGATGGAATCCTCGATCGTCTCGGGGGACGCTGAAGCAAGTGAGCTGATCGCGCGGCTCACCACCGATGACGATGACTTGCTGATGCCGCCGGCGGACACCGGCAAACGATTAACGTCCGATCAGGTGGAGTTGCTGCGCCGCTGGATCGATCAAGGGGCGGTCTTTGATGGGCACTGGGCTTTCACCGCGCCGCAGCGTCCCGTGGTCCCCCAGGTCGAACAGGCCGATTGGGTTCGTAATCCGATCGATGCCTTCGTGCTTGACCGAATCGAAGCGGCTGAGTTGAAGCCGTCGCCGGAAGCAGATCGGGTCGGCTGGCTCCGACGTTTGAGTCTCGACTTGATCGGCTTGCCGCCGACGATCGACGAGGTGGACGCGTTCCTGGCAGACTCGTCGCCATCGGCTCATGAAACGCAAGTCGAACGATTGCTCAAGTCGCCGCACTTGGGCGAACGCTGGGGGCGAATCTGGCTCGATGCGGCCCGTTATGCGGATTCCGATGGCTACGAAAAGGACAAGCCGCGGGTGATGTGGTTCTATCGCGACTGGGTCGTGGACGCTTTCAATCGCGACATGCCCTACGACCAATTCATCATCGAGCAGATCGCCGGCGACCTGTTACCCGGCGCGGGGCAGGCGGGACGCGTCGCAACGGGCTTCCTGCGGAATTCGATGGTGAACGAAGAGGGGGGAGCGGATCCGGAACAGTTTCGCATGGAAGCAATGTTTGACCGCATGGATGCGATTGGTAAGAGCGTCCTCGGTCTGACGATTCATTGCGCGCAGTGTCACAGTCACAAGTACGACCCGCTGACCCAGCGCGATTATTACCGGATGTTCGCGTACTTGAACCATACGCACGACGCGATTGTGCCGGTCTACGACGAGACCGACACGCAGCGGCGCGATGCCATCCTCAATCGAATCGCTGATATCGAGCGCGTCTTGAAGGCGTCGCTGCCGGATTGGACCGAGCGGATGGCGTCGTGGGAGGACTCGATCCGCCATTCGGTCCTGGAATGGGAGGTGCTTCATCCGGTTGAACTTCCTTTCGAAGGCCAGAAGTTCCGCGTGCTGGATGATTCTTCGATCCTCAGTGAAAGCTACGCGCCCACCAAGTCGTCGCCGCAGATCGTCGTGCACACCAAGACAGAAGGGATCACCGGCATTCGCATGGAACTGCTGACCCATCCCCAGTTGCCCCTTGGTGGTCCGGGCCGATCGATTCGCGGCACGGGCGCTTTGAGCGAGATGTCCGTCTTTGTCGCGCCGGCGGACAAGCCTGGCGAGCGAACCAAGGTCAAGATTGTTTCCGCCACCGCGGACGTAAATCCCGATGAATCGCCGCAGCCGGATTACTGTCGCGAGAAAGACAAAGCGAAAGACAAACGGGTGACCGGGCCGATCGAGTACGCCATCGATGGGAAGAAGGAAACCGCCTGGACGACCGACAACGATCCGGGTCGGCGGAACCAGTCTCGCAAGGCGGTGTTCGTGTTCGAGGAGCCGGTCGGCTTTCCGCAAGGGACGGTGATCACCCTCCAGCCACAGATGTTGCATGGTGGTTGGAACAGCGATGACAATCAGAACTGTCTGATGGGGCGTTATCGGTTTTCAGCGACGACCGCTTCCGAACCGGTTGCTGATCGACTGCCCAGAAGGGTTCGCCAGCTTCTGCAGATCCCGCGTGAATCGAGAACCGGGGAGCAACGCGACGCCATCTTCAGTTACTGGCGCACGACGGTTGACCAGTGGTCCGACGCCAATCGAGAAATCGAATCGCTGTGGAAGGAGCACCCCGAGGGAACCACGCAGTTGGTGCTTCAGCGGCGAGAGACACCTCGCGAGACATTCGTTTTGGAGCGAGGCGATTTCCTCAGTCCGGTCGAGCGAGTGGATCCCGGGGTGCCGGACTTTCTGCACCCGCTTCCCGATGGCGATCCTTCCTCGCGATTGACCTTTGCCAAATGGTTGGTTGACGATCGTTCGCCGACTACGGCACGATCGATCGTCAATCGCATCTGGCAGGCGTACTTCGGAACGGGATTGGTCGAAACGAGTGATGATCTTGGCTCCCAGAGCACCCCACCATCTCATCCCGACTTGCTTGATTGGTTGGCCGTCGAATTGGTGGACAACGATTGGAGCTTGAAGCACATTCACCGATTGATTGTTTCGTCGGCGACCTATCGTCAGTCTTCCGTACGTGACGCTGAATCACAGCAGCGTGATCCTTACAACCGGTTGCTTTCGCGCGGTCCCCGTTTCCGCGTTGATGCGGAGATCGTGCGAGACATCACTCTGGCGGCAAGTGGATTACTCGACCGGCGAGTGGGTGGACCGACGGTTTGCCCGCCGGCCCCGAGTTTCCTGTTTCAGCCGCCGGCAAGTTACGGTCCCAAGGTTTGGGATGAAGCCACCGGTGGCGAGCGTTATCGACGCGGGCTTTACACGTTTCGCTTTCGCAGTGTGCCCTACCCGATGCTCGAAACATTTGATGCCGTTCCCGGCAACGTAGCGTGCGTGCGAAGGAATCGCTCGAACACGCCGCTTCAAGCGTTGACGATGTTGAATGAACCGCTAAGCATGGAGTGCGCTCGTGGGCTGGCTGATGTGACCCTGCGTGAAGGTGGGGCGAGCGATCGAGATCGCTTGACCTACGCGTTTCGCCGCTGTGTTGCGAGAGATCCGGCGGCGGAGGAATTGTTGACGCTTGAGAAGTTGTTGGAAAAGCAACTCGAGCGGTTGCGTCGCGGAGATACGAATGCGGCCGCAATCGTGGGTGTGAAGCCGACCGGCGAGGCGGATGATTCCCAGGCAATCGATCGGCGCGCAGCCTGGACGCTCCTCGCACGCGTGCTGTTGAATCTGGATGAGACCATCACCAAAGAGTAACCACCGAATCGCTTTGAGCGAAAATCATGACTGCGAATCCTATCTCTCGACGTTGGTTCTTGCGTGACTGCGGTGTCGGTCTCGGGGCAATTGCCGCAACGGACTTGCTGGAGTGTTCCGCCGCGAACACTACCATCGATCCTCTGGCCCCGAAAACGCCTCACTTTCCTGGGAAGGTCAAGAACATCATCTACCTGTTCATGGCGGGCGCTCCCAGCCATTTGGAGATGTTCGATTACAAGCCGCAATTGGCCAAGTACGACGGGACGCTTCCTCCGCCGGAATTATTGCAGGGCTATCGCGCGGCCTTTATCAATCCGAACTCAAAGTTGTTGGGACCGAAATACAAGTTCGCGCGTCACGGCCAGTGTGGTGCTGAGATCTCGGAGTTGTTGCCTCACACTTCGTCGATCGCGGACGACTTATGCATCGTCAAGTCGATGAAGACCGACGCGTTCAATCACGCGCCGGCTCAAATCATGATGAACACCGGCTCGCAACTTTTCGGTAAGCCGAGCCTGGGGGCGTGGACGATGTATGGACTCGGGGCGGAGACCCGCGACCTGCCCGGTTTTGTCGTCTTTAGCTCGGGAACGAAAGGACCCAGCGGCGGTTCGAGCAACTGGGGCAGCGGTTTCTTGCCCAGCGTTTACCAGGGCGTTCAGCTGCGCAACGTTGGCGATCCGGTCTTGTACCTTTCCAATCCCGACGGCATCGATGAGGCGATCCAGCGTGATTCCCTCGATGCGATCAACGCTTTGAATCGCGAGCGGCTCGCCGTGACGGGAGATCCGGAGATCGCGACCCGCATCAGTTCGTTCGAAATGGCCTATCGGATGCAGTCCAGCGCGCCGGAGTTAATGGACCTGGCCTCGGAGCCACAGCATGTGCTTGACATGTACGGCATCAAGCCTGACGAGCCTTCATTCGCCAAGAACTGTCTGTTGGCCAGGCGGCTCGTCGAACGGGGCACTCGCTTCGTCCAACTGTTCCACGAGGCCTGGGACCAGCACGGCAACCTCACGAAGGACATCAAGAAGAACTGCGAGGCCACCGACCAAGGCTGCGCGGCGTTGATCCAGGACTTGAAGCAGCGCGGGCTGCTCGACAGCACGCTGGTGATCTGGGGTGGCGAATTTGGTCGAACGCCGATGGTGCAAGGCGGTGGCGATGATGGTCGTGATCACCACCCCAACGCATTCACCATGTGGATGGCTGGGGGAGGCGTGAAGCCGGGCGTGACCTACGGAGAAACCGATGAGTTCGGCTTCAATACGATCCGCAACGAGGTGCACGTCCGCGACTTGCACGCGACGATCTTGCACCTGTTGGGCTTCGACCACCATCGATTGTCGGTCAAGTTCCAAGGACTCGA
>JARFQX010000749.1 GCA_029287555.1 Rubripirellula sp.
GCCCGTTCCCGAGCGTGGAGAAATTCGGATTCCCAATGCGATGGGACTGGGAATGGATCCGGATGAAGCCGCGATCAATAAGTACCGGGTCGATTAGCATAGGAAACTCTCGACCGATTGATTGAACGCTTCCGCGGCTTCGATGTTCGAGAGATGCGCGGCGTCGAGGACTTTCAGCTCGGATCCTCGAATCGCCGCGGCGATCGCCTCGTTCCATGTCACGGGAGTCGCAAGATCGTTCTTCCCGGCAATCACGAGTGTCGGGCAAGCGATCGAAGCAAGGCCGTCGCGAAGATCTAAATCGCACACGGCGTGGCTGGCGTTCACGTACCCGGTCGACGAGGTAGCGAGAAACATTCTTCGGGCAGCGTCAATCTCGTCGGGACGCGCCGACTGGAATTCGCGACTAAACCAACGATCGATGACACTCTCGGCAATTGCTTCCAAGCCATTGTCCCGAATCAGTCGCAGACGGCCCCGCAACAAACGGGGGTCGATGATCTTCGCGGCCGTGTTGCAAAGTACCAATCGATCAATTCGCTCCGCGGCATGCTGGCCCATCCACATGCCGATCATCCCACCGAGAGAAAGCCCGCAGAAATGCACGCGTTGAAGTCCGAGCTGATCGAGCATGGCCAGCAGATCACGACCGAAATCCTCGATGGAGTAGATTTGTTCGGGGACACTCGACTCGCCATGACCACGATGATCGGGGATCAACAACCGAAAACGCTTGCCAAGCCGGCCGATCTGCGGTTCCCACATCAAACCAGAAGCGCCCAGCGAGTGGGAAAGCAGGAGCACGGGCCCGCCGGGCTCACCAGCCCAGCGATAGGCCATTTGCAGGTCGCCGCAATGGAGTCGCTCCATCATCCCATCCCCTTCTAACTGCACCAACGATCCAATACTTTGCAGGTTGTTAGTGTGGGGGGCACGCCAAGGCGAGAAAAGACCTGAATAAGGATTGGCCCGGGAACGGCAGGCAAAGCGATTCATTGGCAAGAGGATCGGTCGTGAAACCGCAGCGCGAAACACGTGAGCGTTGCAAACGCAGCCCGTGATGAGACGAAGAGACGAGTTTCACGAAAGGTGGCCGCAAGCCGGGCGTGCCGCTTGGGCACACCTGCTTGGTGATGAACGGCTTCGAGGTGTGCGAAACGGAACCGCCTCGGTTGGCAGGGGGTCCGGTTATAACGATTGTTTGCAGGGTACGCACGGACTCCTTTTTGCTCGCTTTTGCGGGTCCTTCGAGGCGAATTTGATCTATGTCTGATGGAACGTGTATCAAGGAGCCGATCGATGACCCTCACCCTTTATCGTTGTCTGCGTCAAGTCGCATTCTCAGTCGCTGTCGTCGCGGCAGCCTCGTCCAGCTCGGCCAGTGATGGCTGCTTCGGACTGTTTGATTCCCACCACTGCGACTCGGCGTGCGACGTCGCATGCTGCGATGACGGCAGTTGTGACGGCTGGGGACTGTCCGCCTGCGGCGGCGATGGTCTGTGCTGCGGACTCATCAAACCGAGCGATCGCTGCTTCGATGATTTCATCAGCCCGATGATTAACTTCGTTCACTTCGAAGATCCTCGTACCTTGACGGAACTGCGACCGATCTTCGTCAACCACTGGGTGCCCGACAATCTCGGCAATGGCGTCCCGGCCGGCGGAACCATTCAGCTGCTCGCCGCCCAGTTCCGCATCGCTCTGACCGACCGGTTGAGCATCATCGCGGTCAAGGATGGCTACATCTGGGACAATACGGATCAAACACTCGATACGCTCTTGAATGACGGATGGGCGGGGACGAGCGCCGGTTTGAAGTACAATTTCTTGCGGAATCCGCAATCGGGAACGCTTGCATCGGCCGGTTTTACCTATGAATTCCCTGGCAGCACCGCGGCTTTGCAGAACGTTGGCGATGGTGAGTTTCACTTCTTTGTCACGGGCGGCCAGCGATTTCTCGACGGCAATGCCCACTGGATGTCGGCTTTTGGGTGGCGAGTGCCCGTCGACGGCGACGCTCAGACGGAGTCGATTCACTGGTCCAACCACTTCGATGTCCGAGTGACGAACTCGATCTACTTGCTGACGGAAATTGCCTGGTGGCACTGGACCGACGGCGCGGAAAACGGGCTAGACCTTGGATTCGCCGGCCAGGACTTGTTCAACCTGTTCGCGGCCGACGCGAAGGATTTGGACTTGGTCACGCAGAACGTCGGCATGAAGTGGAAGCCGAATCGAGGTACCGAAGTTGGAATCGCTTACGAATTCCCTCTTACGGATTTCAAAGACGTGATCGACTCGCGCCTCCAGACGGAAGTGATTTTCCGATACTAATAATCGCCAGCGGGAACTGGCGGAATCGGCTACCACTGGACACCAATCGCCATTCCCGATCAGAGAGAGTTTCCTCGAAACGCCCGTACGCCGCTCACCGGCGCTCGGGCGTTTGTTCTTGGTGCAATCAGCCGTCTGCTACTTAGGCCGAAGTGACAACTCGGCGAGAATCGCGCGGTGATCCGACGCGACCGCTTCCTCAAGTGTCCTGGTCTTCACCACTCTCCAGCGATCACCGGGCCGATAGAGAACAAAATCGATCTGACGAGTCGGATGATCCACGGGAACCGTGGCAATCAGGTCGTGATTGGTCCGTGACCACACCGTTTCCAGCAAGCTGAGCGTCGCACTGGCAGCATCGTCGTTGAGGTCACCTGCCAGCAAAGCGATTTGATCACCCGGTATCAGCTTATTGATCGCCCTGGCCGAAGCAACTCGCTCGCCATCCCCTGAGCGATGATCAAAATGTGTCGCCAGAAAGAGTAGCGTTTCACCCACGCCCGGGATTTTCGTTTTCGCGACAAGCACACCTCGCTGCTCGCCGTCATCGAAGCGAGGTAACAGGTGATTCTCGTGCTCCATGATTGGATGCCTCGATAACACGGCGTTGCCGTAACGACCGCCCTGGAGCTCGATATTGCCTCCAAAAGCGACGTGCATTCCAGTCAAACGGGCGAGTTCGGCGGGCTGGTCAATCGAACCGCTTCGACTCACCTCGCAATCCACTTCCTGCAATGCAACCAAATCCGCTCGGGCCGAGACAATCGCGCCGGCGATTCGCTCAAGATCCACCCGCCCATCGATCCCCTCACCATGGTGAATGTTGTAACTGAGGACACGCAGCCGAACCGGCTCGGCACCGCGCAATGCCGAGACAGACAGCAAGGTCAGGAAGGCGAACGCTGATGCGCGCAAGTTCGTTGGCATGTGGTTTCGGCTCAAGAGGTGTGTCAGCTCGATTGGTTGGTGGCGGAGCCAATGCTAATTCGGCTCGCCTTGCGTCGGATCGGCGATAAAGTCTGGACTCGATGGGCTCCTTCTAATCGGCGGCGGATCTGTATGATGTCAAGCGTTCGGAAAGCGTTCAAGCCGAGTCGATCATAGTCCGTTCCCCACTCATTGGACTTTTGCATGTTGTCAAAACTGCGTCGTACAATCACCGGCCTTGTCTTAACCTTGCCAATCTTCGCGGCAGGTTGTCGAGAGTCCGGATCCAGGCAGGTCGTTCGCTCGAACATCAAATCAGATGAAGTTGTTGTGTTCTATCCGACTTACGCGCGATGGAATCCGGAGGAAAAAGCCTGGATGTGCGAGATCCACGGAAAGGTGTTCGAGCCAGAAGACGATTCCCGAAAGCGAGCCGCATTTCTTCAGTTTCTCCGGAGTTCCAGTGGTGCCTTGGAGGAGACCGACGCTAGCGAGTTCCTGGATGAACGGGTGCGGCCTTTTCTTGTCGACAATGAGCGAGGGAAAACGATTTCGGTAACCATCGCGACGCAACAGGCCCTTGTCGGAACTTCAGGTCCAAACGGACACTTTGACGGCACGATCACACTTCGCCTCGACAGCGGCGATTCGATCGATGGTATCCCGCAGACGCGAGAGGTCCGTGCGATCCTACCCGAAGGAGACAACCGCGAATTCCGAGGTCGCGTGCACTTGATTGCACCCATGGGGGTCTCCCTCATTTCCGACATTGATGACACCATTAAAGCGTCGCAGGTCACCGACAAGGGGGAACTGATGCGAAACACTTTCCTTCGCGAGTTTCGCGCTGTCGAAGGAATGCCCGATCTTTATCGCCAACTGGCCTCTTCGGGCGTGGCCTTTCATTACGTCTCAGGAAGCCCCTGGCAACTCTTCGGGCCAATTGAGTCCTGGATGGCCAAGTCAGGGAT
>JARFQX010000500.1 GCA_029287555.1 Rubripirellula sp.
GGATTGAAGAGAAGCACCACCTGCTGCTGGTTCGACTCGGACCCGAGCGACTAGCCCGCCTGCACGAAGACACCGAAAAGTTGATCGAGCATTCCGACCGTTGGAAATCATCGGAATTGGCGTTGGGCCGTCGACCTTGGCGTCTGGTTCGACCGAACGCAATGGCGAACTATCAACAAGAATGTATTCGCCGCTGGGAACAAGACGAAACGATCGACTCCACCACGGCGTGCTCGCTGGAGACAAGTCGCACGCGCGCTCGTCTGATCTGGTACACGGGCCTGCTTCCCGGATTCATCGGGCGTGCAGCCTCTCGAATGATCGGCAACCGCGGATATCGTGATCGAGTGCTGCGATGCCTTCGCGTACGAGATTACCGTCAGGAACAGATTCAACGGTTCCTTGTCGACGCGCAACAGCGGTGGATCGAAGCGGATCGAATCCCAGCCGGAACCAAGCTCACGATCGCTACCTATCCACTGCACCGTCTCCTCCGCATGACACCCAAGACGGTCCATCGAACGTTGAGCGATCGAAGGTATCGCAAGGAAAGATTCAAACAGGCGATGTTGCTGCTGCTCAGCCCACGATACCAGGCAATCTTCGGACACGCCCGAGTGGAATCTTCGATCGATTCTTGGCAACGCGAAAAACGCTTATCCCACCATGAAGCTGAACACTTGCGGGAACAGCTATCGGGCAATGAAGTCCGCGCCTACGTCCGAGGTTTGGGCGCGCACTTGGCCCTGAAGATCCTCACCCCCGTGGTAGCACCGGTCAAATATGGAGGCCTCGCGGCTTTCCTGGCCAGCGGGAACCTCTGGTTCTTGATCCCAATGTTAGTGATGCCGGTGGCCCGAACGGTCGTCACGCTGGCGAGTTGGTGGTCGACGCGGGGCGATAGGATCCCACACACCGAAGCCTTGTTGACGGGACTGCTGCCGGTCGTCGGATCGATCGCCTTTCCCCTGCAGATGTTCGCCGCTCGCAGCGACCTATCCACTTTTTTGATTCGCGATGCCGCGTCGAAACTGGGTCGTCGGGTTCCGATTTACGGGGGACCCAATTCACGAACCGAGATCGCGATGATTCGATCCACCGACCTGCTAATCGAACTACTCGAGATGACCTCCGCACTCGCTCGAAAGCTGTCGCTCGGTCGACCCATGGTGTCGACGGCGCCGGCCCCCTTGATACCGTTCTCGACAGGAAAGCCCGCGCGCGGCGGCAAACTTGATGACGAACTCACGTTCAAACCGCTTCGCCTGGACTCACCGAGCGTCCGTCAAGAACCGACCACGAGAGCGAACGACGCCGGCCGCGGCAAAGCGGCCTGAGGCGGTTGTCGATGCCCCGCGCGGGCTCATCCTCTCCGACCTGCTCGGGCTTCATCGGGGCTGAATTGCCCAGCCCATCGATTGCCCAGCCCATCGATTGCCCAACCCATCGATTGCCCAACCCATCGATTGCCCAGCCCATCGATCGCTCAGCCCATCTCGATCTCGTAGCCGGAGCGATACGGCCGCGTTAAGAAGTTGTTGGCCTCGGCGTCGCCAACGATCTCCTCGGCCTGGTCATCCCACTTCAAGTCTCGGCCGAGGCGGGCAGAGATCCCAGCCAGGTGACAGACATTGAGCATCTCCATGTGGGAATGCACATCCGAAATTGGCTCCTGGCGGGTTCGCACGCAGTGCAGGAAGTTTGCCCAGTGAGCGGCGCGCTCATTTCTTTCCATCGGCAGACCTTTGTAGACCTTGGAAATGGCGTCTTCGGGAAGCGGATTCTCGGCGAGATCCTCCACCGGCTTTCCAACGAGCGTACCACGGCTGACAAAGATCCGGCCCTTTTCACCCTCAATCAACACACCATTGCGTCCATCATGCCGAATGATCATTTCCACATCATCCGGATAGGCAACCTTGAACTGGAACGCCGTCGCGGTGTTGTAACGATCGTTCTCAGTCGGGTAACCATCCTTGAAGGGAACGGGATGCGTCGCCTCGCCTCCGATCGAGACCGGACCTGCGGTCTGGCCGTTGACCTTCAGCGCCCAGTTGCAGATATCCACGTGGTGGGCGCCCCAGTCGGTAAGTTTGCCACCGGAATACTCGTACCACCATCGGAACTCGTAATGGCAATTCGTGTTGCCTCGGCCTTTCCCGTCCGGGCCGGGCCGGAATCGGTAATCGACGCTTGGCGCCGGGCCCAACCATCGATCCCAGTTCAGATCTTTGGGCACCTCAGCAACGGGAATCGAAGGGCTCGATGGGGCACCTCCGATGGCCGCTTCCAAACGATGGATCTTGCCGAGACGTCCTTCGGCGACAATCGCCATCGCTTTGACAAACAAGTTGAACGTGCTTCGCTGTTGAGTCCCGACTTGCACGACACGGTCGGTGTCCTTTTGCACTTTGCGAATCAACTTGCCCTCGTCGATCGTCAAGGTCAATGGCTTCTCGCAGTAAACATCCTTGCCAGCGAGCATCGCTTCGATTAGCGGCTTGGTGTGCCAATGGTCGGGCGTCGCGATATGAATCGCGTCGATGTCATCACGACTGAGCATGTCGCGGTAATCTTCGTAGAGCTTGGCCTTTCCACCACTCATGTTTCGATTGGAGCTCTCGGCACGCCCACGATCGACATCACAGATCGCGACCACGTCGACCCAGTCCCTCGCCGATCGCATATTTCCATTGGCCATGCCGCCAGCACCAATCACTCCCATGGTGACCCGGTCGTTCTTGCTCTTGGTTTCCTGGGCGAGCGTCTTGGGTTGCGAATGGAAATAGGGAACCGACGCCGCGGCACCGGCGACCGCGGTGGTCTTTAAGAAACTTCGACGATTCGATTGCTGAGCTGACACGAGATTCCTCCAGGAACGATTTCGGGAAAGACAGGGTCGGGAACAAGAGGGTCGGGAACAAGAGGGCGTGACGCGGTCTCGCGTTCGACCCTCCGAGAGTGATTTGGGGATCCACCTTCGGCGAGCGATGGGCTTGCGTGACAATCCTCGGTTTTGCATTGCGAGTTCACCAGCAGCAAGCCCCTAGTTTAGCCAGTTCTGCCGCTGTCGTCGTGATTGCCGATCCAGATCTTCTTCCGGGGCTCTTTCGAAAGGGGTCCACCGAGTTCTCGAGCGCATTCTTGACAGCATGCTTCGGCACCCGGACGCCTGCCTTCCCGGACCAGCAATCGCTATACTCGAGGTTACGCCCGATTGAAGCGGTTGAATCGGCGACGTCCAACTTCACCTCACCGGGCTCACGACCATGTCAGCATCCCTCGCCGAGTATCTCGATGCCGCGTCGCAAGGCGACGCCAGCCAACTCCGATCGCTTCTGGTCGACTCGGAACTCTTGCTCCTTAGCACGAGTGGTAGCGACGAAGGTGACGATGGCGACTTGGGCGCGATCGTTGCCGAAATCGAGGACACCGAGGTTCTGGTCGTGTTTACCACCGAACAAGCCGCCCGGGACTTCGTTGCGGAAAATGGAGAGCTATTTCAAGACGATGAAGAAGTGGATGCCATCGTGGTCGAGGGAAAGGCGTTGATCGACTACCTGCCCGATGAATACGGCATTCTATTCGACCCGGTCTCCGACGATTCAATCCTGATCGAACCGGATTTGGTCCGTGAAGTCAAAGAGCTCAACGCATAAACGCGAGTTACGACTGCACGGTTGACGCGTGAAGCTCATACTCGCACTTCGCCTTCTCGGATGTTTGCGGCGCGGCGACGAATCTTCGACATTTCCTTGTCGCTCTTGCGGTTCAGGTTGTTCAACTGCATTGCCATGCGATTGTTCTTCGAAAACCGCTCTCGGTGCCGGTCGAGAAAATCCCAGTACAGCGTCGTGAACGGGCAGGCATCTTCCCCGACCGCCTCTTTTGGTTGATAGCGGCAAGAGTTGCAGAGGTTGCTCATGCGTTGAATGTAGTTGCCACTGGCACAGTAAGGCTTGGTCGCCATGATGCCGCCATCGGCGTGCTGACTCATGCCCAGCGTGTTTGGAAGGCTTACCCAATCAACGGCGTCAGCATACATCGCGACGTGCCAATCATTGAACTTCGCTGGATGGACGCCTAACAACTGCGCGTACAATCCAAGCACCATCAATCGCTGGATGTGATGCGCGTAAGCGGTGTCGATCAGCAGTCGCATGGCATCTGCCACGCACGCCATCTCGGTCTTACCATCCCAGAAGAAATCCGGCACATCGTGGTCCGGGTCACACCCGAGCTTGTTGAGCTGCGCGTACTCGGGCATTTTCCACCAGTAAATTCCACGGACGTATTCTCTCCAGCCAAGGATCTGTCGCACGAATCCTTCGGCGGCATTGAGTGGGACGCTGCCCTGTTGATATCCCTCGACAGCGGCATCGACAACTTCGCGCGGATTCAACAGATGCAGATTCAACGAGTGTGATAGACGAGAGTGATAAAG
>JARFQX010000797.1 GCA_029287555.1 Rubripirellula sp.
CGGATGGGATTCAGCTTCCACGGGGACCGAGACATAGAAACGCTGATTCAAGTAATCACGGCGGCCCGTCATGTCGAAAGCGATCAACTCTTCCCAAGGCGTGCGATCCCAACCTCCGGAGCCAAAGCTGGTGTGACCGCCAATCATCACAAAGCCGCCGCCTCGCTTGGCCACCAAGTCGACGGTCCAATCGATCTGTTCGGGTGTGAATGCGGCACGCGCAATATCGCTGCAGATCACCACGTCAAACTCGAACAATTCCTTCCGAGTCGCGGGAAAGCCTCGATACGGATCGTCGACACGCTGCAAGCTCGGACGTGTGGCATATTGATTGTTGACAACCATCGAGACGCACTGAATGTCGGGGTCTTCCTGCAAGGCGTCTTGGAGCCAGCGGTATTCTCTGCCGGCCGTTCCTTCCATGTACAGCACTTTCAGCTTGCGATCCCGCTTTGCCAGTCGAAATGGGATGCGATTGTTCGCCGAGACAGCCTCGCCCTCTAGCACCGGTACTTCCAGGACAAGCTCGCCTTGGGAAGAGTCGGCCGTGACGACCAGCTCGCAGGGAGTCGGGGCGTCGGTGAGCGTGATTGGCAAGGTTGCCAGGGGGGTCGCATTGGGCGCACTCGCCGGCCGTACCGAAACGACAACTCGCTGCTGCGCAAAGCCGCGACTCTCAATCACAGCCTGGATCGTGGCTTGATCACCGGAAGCGACGCGAATGGGAACGGATAATTCCGTGATCGCGACATCGCCGCGCAGATCCTCGGCCTGAGGAAGCACCGCGTAAACCGGAATGTCCCGATCTCGGTAAGCGCGAGCCATCTCGTGAAGTTCTTCGCCATCGGGGACGGCGCCGTCGGAGAAAAGTACCAGAGCGCGCGGCTGGGCCGCAGTCAGGCGCGACGGTAATCGTTCCATCGCTTCCGACAGGAGTGACGCGTCCTCGTTGGCAGTCAGCTCCGAAATGCCCGGGACGCCCGCGAGCTGTCGCCCGAATCGGTACAGATCGATTCGATAGGGCTGCTCCGAGTGAACCTCCCGTGTGACCGAACCGATCATTCTTTTGACCCGATCGATGCGCGACTCGTCCCCACCAAGTGACATGCTTTGTGAGCAATCGACCAGCATCGCCACCGATGGTGGACGAGGCGGCAGTTGTGCTTCTCGACGGTCGGTTGGATTGAGCAGCAACACCAGGAGTGCTGCGAACACCGTGGCGCGAATGCCCAGCAACAGTCGACGTCGATTCGCCGCCGAGATCGCCACTCGATGGGCGGTGATCATCAGGGCGACGATGCCGAGTCCGAGAAACGCGTAAACCGCAACGGGATAGAGTGGCTGCCAATCAAGCATCAACCATGGAACCTGCAATGGGCGGGGTCAGCGCGACGGAAGGAACGTGCCGACGCACCCTATTCAATGTCCTCGGACAAAACGCGGTAGTATTCATCGACCATCTCGGAATACTTCGGCGGCACGGGGCCGACCGCTTGTTGGATGACGCCGCTGACGATTGTCTCCTGGATTCTTCGCTGCAGAACGACGCTGATGGCCCGCAGCGATTCGACGGGAGTTGTCGGTGGTCTTGAAAATTGCCCCGACGCTTCGGCATCCATTTCGCCGCTGCTCACCTCGAGTTGCCGAGAGTTGTTCGCGTACCCGTCGGAGAGGCTCTTTGCGGCAGTAAGCAGTTCCGCGTCGCCACGCGCGAGAGATAGCAGTCCGTTGGCGAACCTCGCCGCTTCCGCCCTCGCCATGGCTTGTTCGGCAGGATGCCCCTCTCGTTGCAGGTCCTTGAGTAGATCAGCGGCTTGCTTCTCCGCTTCGGTCAAACGGTCGAGGTAATTCAGTCCCGACGCCTCGTGTACTTCCCGCAAGCCCGCCGCCAAACGCCCGAGCAAATCCGACGCCCGTTCGGCATGTTCGCTCGCCTTGGCAGGGCTATCGCGATCGAGTTCGTCAGCGGCTTGATGCATCAAGGCGGCGGCGCTGCGGGGTGGATGATTCGCCGTTTGCTCCACCAATTCCTGTTGAATCTCCCGGCTCCGTTCGGTCGACTCCGCAAGCATTTGGTCAACCACCTCCGCCAACTCATCAGCCTCCCCGGCGAGCTGCCGCTGTATCGCGAGATCCTCAACTCCGGCCGTTTCGCCGATCCACGATTTGCCTAAACGATCCTCTTCCCGCGACAAACGCTCGGCCTGACGCTGCGCGATGGCGAGCTTTTCAAGAAAATCGGGGTTGTATCGCTGAGCCAAGTGTTCCGAGACGCGTTCCAATTGGTCGGCCGCGGTACGAGCTTTGCTGATCGCTTCGTCATAGCCGTCGGGTTGGTCGAGCGACTCGCCACTGCGGAGTATGGACTCGGCCGCCTTGCTAACTCGCTGTGGCGCGAGACGACCAAACGAACCTGCTTCCAACGCACGTTGAAGAGCTTCGGCTTTGTCGGCCGCGACCTGTTGCTGCTGGGCCAGTTGTTCGCGAGTTTCATTTGCGTTCTCTTCGGTCTCGCCACCGCCTGATGCCGATGAACTCGGTCCCGAACGTTGCTGGCAAGCTTTGGCTGACTGACAGAAACTCCTTTGTTGTTTGGCTAATTCGTCCAGTTGCTGCCGAAGCTGTGCGAGTTGCTGCGTTTGATCCGGTTGGGTGTCTTGATTCTTTTGCGGTCGGCGAAGCTTGTCCATTTGTTGACGGTCGACGTTGCGGGCCATCCGCGCCTGGGAGTTTCCCTGTTTGAGAATCTTGCGGAGATTTCTTCTCGCCGAAACCAGGTACGCCAATGCCTGTTCTTCATACTCTTGCCCCTCCGACCATGACAGGTCACGCAGTGCCTTTTCGGCATCGACCATCGCTCGCGAAGCGAAGCCGAGCGAAGGCATCGGGCCCAGTTTTGCCTCCAGGGCTATCGTCAAGCTCTCGGTCTGCACCCGCAAATCGTGCTCATCGTCGGCGAACTGGGATGCGAGTTGTCCATCATCTTGATCTCGGTGGGCGCGATCTCGGTGGGCGCGATCTCGGTGGATGGCAGCAAACGTTTCACCGAGGATCCGCCGTTGCTCGCCAATCAGTTTTTCCAGCGACAGGCATTCGCC
>JARFQX010000505.1 GCA_029287555.1 Rubripirellula sp.
TGGTGATGCCGCCCGCCGATTCGCACCGCAAACCGCTTACCAAAACCGAGCGTGAAGCGATTCGCCAGTGGATCCTGGCCGGTGCGAAGTGGGGTAAGCATTGGTCGTTTGAGAAGCTGACGAGGCCGGAACTGCCGAGCAAGAACGAGCACCCGATCGACGCTTTTGTGAAAGCTCGACTGGCGGACAACGGTTTGACACTTCGTGAGCGAGCCTCGCCACACACGCTCTTGCGACGCCTGTCGCTGGACTTGACCGGGTTGTCGCCGACGCCCACTGAACTCGACGCCTTCGCTGATGGCTCGGGCGAAGCCTACAACGCCGCGATCGATCGCCTGTTGGCCTCGCCGCACTACGCCGAACGGATGGCGATGTGGTGGTTGGATGCGGCACGCTATTCCGATTCCGATGGCTTCCAGCAGGACGCAACCAGACAGAACTGGCCGTGGCGCGACTGGGTGATTCGGCAATTCGAAGAGAACCAATCGTTTCGCGACTTTACGATCGAACAGTTTGCGGGCGATCTCCTTCCCGATGCGACACCCGAGCAAAAGCTTGCGACATGCTTTCATCGCAATCACATGACCAACGGCGAAGGTGGGCGTGATCCGGAAGAGTCGCGAATCGATTATGTCATTGATCGTGTCAACACCACGGGAACGGTTTGGCTCGGTTTGACTCTTGGCTGCGTCCAGTGCCATTCGCACAAGTTTGATCCGATCTCGCAGCACGATTACTACTCGATGTCTGCATTCTTCAACAGCATCGACGAGAATGGCAAGGCGGGGATGGCTGCCGAGCCCTATCTTTCCTACGAATCGCCAGTGGTGTCCGACCGGATCGCCGAGATGTCCGCGTTCGCGGATCGGTGTCGGGCCGAAGAGGGGATCGAACGCAAGTCTGCCGAGCGGCGCTTCGAGCACTGGCTGGAAGACAAACTGAGCCGTAAGCCCGGTAATTACCAGGTTTGGCGGTCGCCGCCGCCGAGTGTCACCAGCAGCGAAGGAACACTTTTTCGCATCGAGGACGACCAAATCATCCAGACCCACGGTCCCACGCCAATGCATGACGACTACCGGGTCCGTTTGCCGATTCCCGAGAGCATGTCGCAGGTGACCGGTTTTCGCATTGAAGTGTTGCCGGACGATTCACACGTTGAAAAGCGTTTTACCCGAGATGGAAACGGTGAGTTCGCTCTGACGAGCGTGCTGGTGACGGCGCGTCGCCAAGGAAGCCCCTCCGAACGTCAACTGGAAGTGAGCGGAGCGGTCGCGGATTTCGAGTCCGACCCGGACCGTGAGACGAAGTGGGATCGGCGTTACGCCAGCATCGCCAAGACGTTGAACGACGACGCTCGTGATGGTTGGACCACCGAAGGTGCGGAGACGATCGAGCCGCACGTTGGCGTCTATGAACTGGCGGAGCCTTGGCAGGTCCGCAGCGGTGACCAGTTCGTCATCGTGATGAAACAACGATCAACACACGGCCATGCCAGCATCGGTCGCTTCCGCATTTCGCTCTCAGCCGAACTTGGCGAAACTGTGCGTCGTGTTGATGGCCAATCGCCGATCGCGAAGCTCGTTCAAGTTATCGAAACCGACGGTGAAGTGGACAGCAATCTCCGCGAGCGATTGTTGGATCAGTACTTGCTTGGCGACCATGTTTATCAAGCCGTCAAGCGAAAGCTGTCCGTTGTCGAAGAGCAGCTCGCCCAGCTCAAGAAAGACCAGCAGCCGCGCAAGGTCATGGTTTTGGCGGAAAGAAAGGAGCCTCGCGAAACGCACCTCTTGGTCCGCGGTGTCTGGGATGCGAAAGGCGACGTGGTCGAGCATGGTGTGTTACCGGGCGTGCTGGATTGGCCGGCCGAAGGAGCGAAGACGCGACTTGATCTGGCACACTGGATCATGGATCCCGACAACCCGTTGACGGCGCGAGTCGTCGTCAATCATCTGTGGCAGATCATGTTCGGCCGCGGACTGGTGCGTACGCCCGGCGACTTTGGGTTGCAGGGCGAGCTGCCCACGCACCCGAAGCTGCTGGATTGGTTGGCGGTGGAGTTGATCGAGAACGATTGGGACTTGCAGCATATCTTGCGGCTGATTGTCACCAGCGAGACGTACTGCCAAAGCAGCACGACGTCGCCCGAGTTGCTGGAGCTTGACCCCGAGAATCGCTTGCTGGCCCGGGCACCGCGATTCCGGCTTCCCGCCTGGATGATCCGCGATAACGCGCTGCGGGTCTCGGGATTGCTAAACCCGGCCGTTGGCGGACCACCGGTGAGGCCTTACCAGCCGGAGGGGGTTTGGGCCGAGATCACGATGGGGCGATTCGACTACCAGCCCAGTCTCGGGCCGGCTCAGTATCGCCGCACGATCTATGCCTTTTGGCGTCGCAGTAGCGCCCCGACGTTTCTGTTCGACAGCGCTCAGCGTCGTGTATGCGAAGTGGGCGTGCGTCGCACGAACACGCCACTGCATGCATTGACGTTGATGAATGATGTCACGATGCTCGAAGCGTCGCGTGCTTTGGCGGATTCGGTCGTCAGCGAGCATTCTGGTGAGTCCGCAAATCCGGTTCGCTCAAGCCTGCAACAATTGGCCAAACGGATTCTGTCACGCCGATTGCAAAGTGACGAGCTGGACGATGTGCGGTCGGTCTGGTCGAAAGCGTTGAAATTCTATGAGGACAACACGGAAGAAGCGGTCGAGATCTGCGCGGTGGGACAACAGCAGGCTCCAAGACCGGACTTGGCACCTCGGGCAGCCGCCTGGATGACCGTGGCCAGTCTGCTCCTGAATCTAGACGAGGCAATGACCCGTGAGTGATGAACAAATGAAATGGGGACGTCGGAGTTTTCTCGGTCAAGTCGGTTTCAACTTCGGTGCGTTGGCTGCCGGAGCGATGTTGGGCGATGAATTGGCGGCGTCGGAAATGGAACGGTCGCTGCCGCACTTTGCGCCGAAAGCAAAGCGAGTCATTTTTCTCACGCAATCCGGCGGGCCTTCCCAGATCGAGCTCTTCGACTACAAGCCTGACTTGCACAAATTGGCTGGAACCGAGCTGCCCGATAGCGTTCGGCAGGGCCAGCGACTGACGGGCATGACCAAGGGCAAGCCGCAGTTGATTCTTCCGCCGGTCACCAAGTTTCATCGTCATGGCGAGTGTGGTGCAATGGTCGGCGAGTGGCTGCCGCAAATCGGTTCGATCGCCGATGAGATCTGTTTCGTCAAGTCGATGGTGACCGACCAAATCAATCACGCTCCCGCGATGACCAAATTCCTGACCGGACACCAGCTTCCCGGTCGTCCCAGCTTCGGATGCTGGGCCAGTTACGGTCTCGGTACGATGAACCAGAACTTGCCTGACTATGTCGTGCTGATTTCACGGATGAAGCGACCGAGCGATCAGCCGCTGTACGACCATTACTGGGGAAGCGGTTTTCTGCCCTCGCGGCATCAGGGCGTCAAATTGCGCAGTGCACGGGACCCGGTGTTGTACTTGAATGATCCTGACGGGTTGCCACGAGAGCTTCGTCGAGACATGCTCGACGGATTGGCTTCGCTCAACCGCAGGCATCATGCGGCCACGCACGACCCGGAGATTGAAACGCGGATTGAGCAATACGAAATGGCGTTTCGGATGCAATCGAGCATTCCGGAACTGACCGACTTGAGCGACGAGTCCGATGGGGTGTTTGAGATGTATGGTCCCGATTCCCGTCGCCCGGGCAGCTATGCCGCCAACTGCATTCTCGCCCGCCGCCTGGCCGAACGTGGTGTGCGGTTCATTCAGTTGTTCCATCCGGATTGGGACCACCATTCACGTTTGAGCTCTTGGTGCGTGTCGCGCTGCGTCGACACCGACCAACCGAGCGCTGCCCTGGTGAGAGACCTGAAGCGACGTGGCTTGCTGGAAGACACGCTCGTCATCTGGGGCGGCGAGTTCGGCCGCAGCGTCGCCGGGCAAGGCAAATGGGATTCTCCGGAAGCGGGCCGCGATCACCATCCGCGTTGCTTCACGATTTGGATGGCGGGAGCCGGAGTCAAGCCCGGGACCAGCTACGGCATGACCGACGACTTCAGCTACAACGTGGCCGAAAACCCCGTTCACGTCCGAGACCTGCACGCGACCGCGTTACACTTATTGGGAATTGACCACGAGCGGTTCACGCACCGATTCCAAGGGCTCGATTTCAGGTTGACGGGCGTCGAAGAGTCGCGAGTCGTGGAAGAGATTTTGATTTAGTTGGCCAGCGTTAGCGCGCGGTAGATTCCGTCACTTAAGTGAGACTCGCCCTGAAAACGTAAGAAGACTCTCTCCGGGCCTGAGAGGCTCGACTCTCCCGGAGGGCAACGCCGGAGCGGATTTATGACAGGTGTTTGCAAGCGTTTCCTGTCACTCAATGCTTCGGCTTAGAGTTGAGCCTGTTAGTGCCGGAGGCACGGGATGTGAAAGCCTGGGACGCAAGTCCCAGGTTGTGATCAGGTGAAACCCCGTCTCCGCCGCATGCGATCGGCCGCACAGCGGCCGATCGCATGCGGCGGAGACAAACCAAAAAAATTTCCGAATTCCTGGGATTTGCGTCCCAGGCTAGAAAACGTCATCGCTCCGCGATTCAAGAACATTGCAAAAATTCGAGATGCTTCGACGGGGGACGCCAATCTTTCCAAGAGACTTCCTCGCTCATCGCCGTGTGATGAGAATATCTGCTACGGCGTTGCCCGGCGGGAGAGTGATCCATCACCGTGCTGGAATCCTTGACGCAATCGCCGCAGCAATCGCTGTAACGACCGCCGCATCACCGAGAATCTGTTTCTCCCAAGATTGAAGTTTATGTACGTCTTCGGCTTCGGACTGACCTGGAATCGGTATCTGTTTCCTGCCGCTCTTGCAGGAGCGATGCTCTCGTATTTCTCGACCGGCTCCATAAACGCGGCCGAGAAGGGGATCGATTTCGCCCGTGAGATCCTCCCCATTCTTTCCGACAAGTGCTTTGTTTGTCATGGTCCGGATACTCGGGAAGAAGACCTCGTCCGTCTTGATTCGTACGAGGGCGCGACTCGTTTGTTGAGCGGCGGCTATCGCGCGATCGATCCCCAAGATCTGGCTGAGAGTGAAATCATCGTCCGGATTCACAGCCCGGATGATCCCATGCCGCCATCGGATGCTGAGAAGCAATTGACGGAGCAAGAGCGGGTGGCAATCGACCGCTGGGTCCGTCAGGGCGGCAACTATGAAAAGCACTGGGCGTTTGTGGTGCCACGTAAGCCGGACGTTCCAGCCAACGGAGCAAAGAACCCCATCGATGCTTTCGTGCTGGCGCGGCTGAAGCAGAGAGGCTTCGACTTTGCTGAACAAGCCGAACGTTCTATCCTCGCTCGTCGTGCTGCGCTTTCCCTGACGGGGCTTCCACCGGAGCCAGCACAATTGAAGGCTTTCATGGATGACCATCGCCCCGGCGCATACGAGCGATATGTCGATCAGCTTCTGGCGAGTGGGCGGTTTGGCGAGCACCAGGCGCGATATTGGCTTGACGCGATTCGCTACGGTGACACGCACGGCTTGCATTTAGACAACAAGCGAGGAATCTATCCCTATCGCGACTGGGTCATTCGAGCGTTCAATTCGAATTTGCCTCTCAACGAGTTCCTGATTTGGCAGTTGGCCGGCGACATGCTGCCTGATCCGTCGCTGGAACAACTTGTTGCCACCGGCTACGTCCGCATGAACCCGACGACGGCCGAGGGTGGGGCGATCCCAGCCGAGTTTCAGGCTAAGAACAACTTTGACCGAGTCGAGACATTCGGCACGTCGCTGCTGGGCATGTCTTTGGTCTGCGCCCGCTGTCACACGCACAAGTACGATCCAATCACACAGACCGAGTACTACGGACTGCTGGCGTTTTTTAACAACACCGCCGAGAGTCCACTCGACAGCAACAAATACGACTACGCGCCCGTCATCAAGGCGCCGGCTAATCAGCTCATGTGGGCCCATTGGCAGCAACTGGAATCCGCGCGTGATGCGTTGCTGGGAGAAGCGGAGGATGCCGTCGGGAAGCATGACGTTTGGATGAGTCTGGATCGCGATGCCAGGCTGAAACTGCTGGCCGATCCGAATGGCGTACTGAAAGACCATCCGAATCATGCCGAGGCGGTAGCGCTGCTGGAGAAGTTTGTCGAGCTGGAAAAGAATTTCACCACGACGCTTGTTGCAGAAGAGCTACCCATACCTCGCGAGACTCGATTGCTCACACGCGGTGAATATGACCTGCCAGTCGGTGAACCGCTTGAACCACGTGTCCCGGCAGTCATGGGCAAAATGGATGAGGGTGAGCCCCGCAATCGTCTTGGGCTAGCCCGGTGGCTGACCTCGCGCACGCACCCCCTGACTTCTCGAGTCCTCGTCAACCAACTTTGGTTGCGGGTTTTTGGTGACGGCTTGGTACGCACGCCCGAAGACTTCGGCCTTCAAGGCCAGCAACCGACACACCCGGACCTGCTTGATTGGTTGGCGGTGGAACTCCAGGACAGCGGCTGGAACCAGAAGTCCATGCTGCGACTGATGGTCACCAGCCGGACGTTTCGGCAAAGCAGCGCTCATCGACGCGATGTCGCCGATCCGGAGAATCGCCTGCTGTCGCGCGGACCCGGTTACCGGCTCGACGCGGAGGTGATCCGGGACATCGGTCTGTGGTCGGCGCGGCTGCTGGAGTCGGAAATGGGAGGCGAAGGGGTCAAGCCGTACCAACCCGCAGGCATGTGGAAAGCACTGATGCACCCGGCTAGCAACACCAAGAGCTACGAGCAAGACCATGGGGATAAGCTCTACCGCCGCAGCTTGTATGTGTACTGGAAACGCACCAGCCCGCATCCGATGTTAACGCTGTTTGACGCGCCGAGTCGCGAGTCGAGCTGCATTCGCAGGTCTCGTACCAGTACACCTTTGCAGTCGCTTGGTCTGCTGAACGAAACGCAGCGAGTGGAAATGGCACGCAAGTTGGCCGAACGTTTGGTCCGCGAGGCCGACAGTGATCCGGAACGCGTCAAGTTACTCTTCACGCTGCTAGCCAGTCGCGAGGCGAGCGAAACGGAGTCGGGTGTATGCGATTCGCTGCTACAAACCGCTCGGCAACGATACGCGGATGCAAAGGATGAGGCGATCTCGCTGCTGGCGATCGGCGAAGTAGAACGCGATGAGACGCTCGATCCCGTCGAAGTCGCAGCTTGGACCCAGGTGACGATGACCGTTCTGGCCAGCGACGTGTCGATTCTCATGTACTGATACGGAAAAGGAATCACTTGATGCACCCGCTTC
The DNA here is from genome assembly GCA_029287555.1 of Rubripirellula sp. Classification (GTDB taxonomy): domain Bacteria; phylum Planctomycetota; class Planctomycetia; order Pirellulales; family Pirellulaceae; genus Rubripirellula. The sequence continues at coordinate 7,318 of JARFQX010000505.1, forward strand.
GCGAATTCGAACTAAACCTCACACGCCGTCAGCTTTTCGGCAATGCTGCGCTCGGCGTTGGTACGGCCGCGATGGCGCATTTGCTCGGTCCTTCAAGCCTGCTTGCCGAGTCGAAGGGAGCTGCCGGCGGAATTGGTCTTCACCATGCGGCCAAAGCCAAACGAGTCATCTACCTCTTCATGAGCGGCGGGCCCAGCCATCACGATCTGTGGGATTACAAGCCGAAGATGAATGATCTGTTCGGCGAGCCTTTGCCGGATGAGGTTCGCGACGGCCAGCGGATCACCGGCATGACCGCCAAACAGAAGACGCTGCCCGTTTGCCCGAGCAAGTATCGATTCACGAAATATGGCAATCACCAGGACGGCGTGTATGTCAGCGAGTTATTGCCGCACACCGCAACGGTAGTAAAGGACTTGTGCATTGTTCACAGCACGTTCACCGAAGCAATCAATCACGATCCGGCCGTGACCTACATCCAGACTGGCAGCCAGGTACCGGGGCGCCCCAGCCTTGGTGCGTGGCTGAGCTACGGCCTGGGTAGCCCGAATGAAAACCTGCCCGCTTATGTTGTCATGCACGCCGAGTCGAAGCATGCCGAACAAAGCCTGTTCGCTCGACTCTGGGGGACAGGTTTTCTGCCTGCGGATCATCAGGGCGTTCTGTTGCGAAGCCAGGGCGATCCGGTGTTGTATCTGAACAACCCGGCTGGTCTGTCAAGTCAGGATCGTCGTGCTCAACTCGACGCGCTCGCGGCAATTAATCATGGGCAACATGAACGGTTTGGTGACCCGCAGATTCTGGCCCGCATCAAGCAGCATGAGATGGCCTATCGCATGCAAACGTCGGTTCCGGAGCTGATGGACATGTCGCAGGAAACGGAGGACACGTTCAAGCTATACGGTGAAGAGGCTCGTAAGCCCGGCACGTTCGCGGCCTGTGCTCTGAACGCTCGCCGCCTCGCCGAACGAGGGGTGCCAATCATTCAGATTTTCCATCGTGGCTGGGATGCGCACGGGAATCTCGCGGGTGAGCATGGTGATCAATGCAAGGACATTGACCAGGCCTGCGCCGCGCTGATCAAGGACCTGAAGCAGCGTGGCATGCTCGACGAGACCCTTGTCGTTTGGGGCGGCGAATTCGGTCGCACCGCATACTGCCAGGGGAAACTCACACATCAGAACTACGGGCGTGATCATCACCCGCGTTGCTTCACGATTTGGATGGCGGGGGGCGGCGTCAAACCCGGAATCACGTACGGCCGGACGGATGACTTCGGCTACAACATCGCCCACCCCGACGGGACTCCGATGACGCCACAGCCCGACAAAAGCAAGTGGACCCCGGGCGCCATGCACATTCACGACATGAACGCGACCATCCTGCATCTGTTGGGCATCGATCACAAGAGACTAACCTACCGTTACCAGGGCCGCGACTTCCGGCTCACCGATGTGCATGGTCACGTCGTCCATGATCTCCTTGTCTGAACAAGCAGACGGGATGGAAACTCACCCGCAAACGCAAGAAGACCCTCTCCGGGCCTGAGAGGACCTTTTTTTGATTTTTCTCCGCGCCCTGCGATCGGCCGCTGTTCGGCCGATCGCAGGGCGCGGAGACCGGGTTTCACCTGATCACAACCTGGGACTTGCGTCCCAGGCTGTGACATTTCGTGCCTCCGCCACTAACAGCTCAACTCAAAGTCGAGGAGTGATTG
>JARFQX010000884.1 GCA_029287555.1 Rubripirellula sp.
ACTGACCCCTTTCCCCGGCCACTGACCCCTCTTCCCGGCCACTGACCCCTTGTCCCGGCCACTGACCCCTTTTCCCGGCCACAGACCCCTTTTCCCCGCCACTGACCCCTTTTCCCGGCCACCCAAAATCCAAGGTTTGACAAAGCACTAGTGATCCTTCGAGCAGTTTACAGTTTCTTGTTCTCGGAACCGATGCTTCGCGGCCTAGCACGGACCCGGCCCGGCTGGGATCCAGGGCAGCTCGTCACCGAAGGCCCCTTCGGTGCGAGGAATGTAAGGTCTTCGAGCCGGCTTCGACAGCGTGGAACCCTCGCGAGGGGGGAGAGAGACTTACTTTCCACTTAGGGCTGCTTAGTGGTAGACATTCTTCCGGTAGCCAATAGAATCTGGCCTGACCCTCCGAAGATTGTTTTTCTGTCGTCCTTGCCAACGCCCCGCCTTTTGGGCGACCCAGTCTTCGCTGATGACTCATGAACTGGGCGGTGGCTGTTTGGCCTACGTCAACCAGCCACCGCTTTTCCCCGCCCATTCGGTTGGTGGGCGTCCCTTTCGTGGGCGATCCTTTGTGGTCGCCGCAACGTTGTTTCCCCAATCGTCCAAAGCGCAGCGGACCGGTTACAATAAACCGTCGACGAGCAGAACGGCCTGACGATCATATCGGGGTTTGGCTCGTCCTTTACAATCTCCCCCTAACGGCACAGCGCGCTCCAGTCTTGAACCGCGAGAAGTTTTTTCGGGCATTTATGAGCCCGATCGCCCGTGCCGCTCCCAACGCCATAACTCTAGGAGAGAAAAAGTTGAAGATCTCGATGTTGTCTGCAGTCGCCTTGGTATTTGTTACTTGCAGCGCTCCCGCCGGTGCTCAGACCGGTGACCTCAAAGTCCGCTTTCAGTACGGCGGGGACTCGATTCCGGATCAGAGCGCAATCAATGCAACGGCTGACGCTGCCTATTGCGGTAAACAGGATCTCAAGGACGAGGCTTTGATCGTCAATCCCGACAACCAAGGGATCAAGAATGTCATCTTGGCCGTTTACACCGGGCGTGGTGGTTCCAAGCTCGACCCCGTTGAACCGCCGAAGAACGAGTTAGTCCTGGCCAACAAGAGCTGTCGATTCGAACCGCACGTGGTTATCGCTCAGGCTGGGGACACGCTCAGGATCACGAATCCTGATCCGATCGGACACAATGCAAACGTCGGATTCTTCGAGAACGATGCGATCAACCCGCTGGTTCCCCCGGGGGGCGAGGTTTCGGTTGAGTTGAAATCGCCGGAGCGCGGGATGGTTCCGGTGACGTGCAACATTCACCCCTGGATGAAGGCGACATTGGTGGTCTTGGATCACCCCTACGCTGGAGTGACCGATGAGAATGGCGAGGTTGTGATCAAGGGAATTCCCGTCGGCACGCATGTCTTTCGAGCCAATCATGAGAATAATCGGATTGGGAAAGTAACCGTCGATGGGAAAGAACAGGAGTGGCGCGCCGGTCGATTCGAAGTCGAAATCGAGCCCGGTATGAATGAGCTGAGCGTGGTTCTTCCCGCCGAGATGTTTTCGAACTAGGTGAGGTCTGGAGGTTCCGTAGCGGGAGATTCTGCTTCGTTAAGGTGTAGGCCGGCATCAAGGAGCGCAGCGACGCCGATCCGGCAAGGATTTCTTGCTCGGCGTCGAATCATTCTTTGACGCCTCGCTGTTTGAATTCTCGTCGCTTGAAGCCGGATCGGCGCTTCGCTTGATTTGGCCTACTTTGAATTTCCGGACACGCTCTACAAGGTGACCCTTCCTCTGAGTGAAGGGTGCGACAATCGGTAGCGATTGCCGATTCAGGTTTTTCGCGGTTCAATTCATTGATGTTCCGAGTTGAATCCACTGCACGATCGAAAAGCGACTTAAGCGGGCCCAAGCGGGCCTGTCTCTTATTGGCATCGTTTCTCTTTGCATTGATCGGTTGTGACGCTCGGATCGAGCAGTTTGAACCCAACCGCGTGTTCACGCTCGCTTTGGCAAAATCTCGTTCGATCCCGACCGAACCCGCCTCGGAAGATGTGTCCCAATCCCTCGAGGTGCTCTTCGGTACTCCGAATGAGCCGCAATGGCCTGAGCAATTATTGGCTGAGGAAGGAACGGAGGATCTGGTTGACGTGGAACGACTGCGGCGGGCGGCTGGACCGGTCAGCAGCGGGAAAGATGGGACTCATCGGGGACTGTTTCGAGAGCACTGCGTTGTCTGTCACGCTTTAGAGGGCAGCGGCGCTGGACCGGCGAGCCAATTCCAGGATCCCTATCCTCGCGACTTTCGACACGGCGTTTTCAAGTGGAAACGCACGGTTCGTGGGGCCAAACCCACCAAGCAGGACTTGCGAGATCTGTTGACACGGGGTGTGCCTGGCACCGGCATGCCGTCATTCGCGTTGCTGAGCCCGGATGACCTCGATGCGTTGGTTGACTATGTGATCTATCTTTCGGTTCGCGGAGAAACGGAACGCCGGCTTTTGGTCGGCGCGGTCGACGAGCTCGACTATGGCGATACGGTTCCCGAGGATGATTTTCGAATTCGGTATCCCGCCGACAGTGAAGGTGCCGGATTGATTGAGGACACCGTTGTGCGTGTTGCCGGACAGTGGGATGCGGCGGAGTCCCGACTGGTTGAGGTACCCGAGCCGCCCGATTTGGATGCGGAAGAGATGGCGGCTTCGATCGAACGCGGCAAGAAGTTCTTTCATGGCCAGATCGCGAATTGCGTTGGATGTCACGGAGCCTCAGGCAATGGAGCTGTCGTTATTCTCGACTACGACGACTGGACCAAGGACTACACAACTCGGCTCGGTTTGACCCCAAGCGATCGGGAGGCGATGCAACCGTTTCGAGACGTGGGGGCGTTGCGGCCGAGACCGATCAAGCCAAGGAATTTGCAAAAGGGCGTCTTCCGTGGAGGCGGTGGCGGTCCCGATTTGTATTGTCGAATCACTCAGGGAATCGCAGGGACTCCCATGCCGGCCGTGTCGGTGGTTGATCAAGCCAATGGCAAAGGATTGACCGCAGCGCAAATCTGGGACTTGGTCCATTACGTACAATCGTTGGGCCGCGAATGACGCGGCCGATTGTCATTGCCGAATCAGCTGAAGGTCCGGAGGACGACCGTGAATGAGGATCGCTATCGAACGATTGGCGCCCTGCTGGGGTTGGCGGCCGGATGGGGTTTGATGGTGGGGCTCGGCTTCTCGGGAATGGTGCCGGCTGCCGTCTTAGGAGCGGGTGGATGCGTCGCGGGGGCGATCGCCGCGGAGAGGTTCTACGCTTGGAACCAAAGAGGTAATCAGTAGTCGAGTGATGACCGGTCAGCAATCGACTGAGACGGCGGCATCGCCGCCTGCAAGAGGCCTGCATCGACTGGTTGTTCTGGCGCTTTGCTTGGTCTGGCCATTGATCTGGGTCGGAGGTTTGGTCACGACCTACGATGCGGGGATGGCGGTGCCCGATTGGCCGGGCACTTACGGCTACAACCTGTTTCTCTACCCATACAAAACCTGGTTGCTGGGGCCCTTTGACTTGTTCATCGAGCACGGGCATCGGTTGTTGGGTGCGGTGGTTGGAATCGTCGCGATTGCGATCGTCGTGGTCGCCTACCTGCGCGACCCTCGTCGCTGGGTCTTCTTCCTTTCGCTTGGCTTGCTCGCCGCAGTCATCTTCCAGGGATGTCTGGGCGGGATGCGAGTGGTGCTGGGGGATCGGACCTTGGCAATGGTGCACGGATGTGTCGGGCCAGCCTTCTTTGCTCTTTGCGCGGTGACGGCGGTGGTGACGAGTCGGATGTGGTGGCGGGAGCCTTCGGAGGAAGATGCGAAGGCGCGTCCGATCGGCTATCCGTTGGTCGGTTTGATCGCTTCTTTGTTGGCGATCAGTTACGTGCAGCTTGTCCTGGGAGCCCAAATTCGTCACGTCCAGCCGACGACGCCCCCGAGTCAGTTCACGATGACCGTCGCCCAGCACGTCATGACGGCGTTGTTGCTTTGGGTGCTGTCCCTGCTGGCAAGCTGGCGACTGTGGCGGTGCGGCGATTTGACGCTGTCGCGGCCGGGGTTGGTATTGGTAGGATTGGTCACGCTCCAAACCGTCTTGGGAGTCGCGACCTGGGTGGTCAATTACGGCTGGCCCGGTTTTGTTGGCCAAGTGCCGAGTTCCAGCGGCTATTTAATCCAGGCCAAGGGGTTTGTTGATTCGATAATTGTGACGGCGCATGTCGCCGTCGGTTCACTGATCCTTGCTGTTTCGACCATGCTTGTTGCGCGGATCCTGCGAGTGCGGGGTCGACGCCGCCAGGCCCAGGGCGTCCATGACGATGTCCTCGCGACATCGAACGAATCCCTGTCTCCTTCCGCCGCACTAAGTCACTAAATCGCGCTGCTGATGGCTATCGATACGCTGACCGTGGAATCGTGCACGAGCGAGGTTGCCGCTGCGCGATCGAGTGCGGAGCCGTCTTCTTTCCCGGGGAGTGCGTTGGTCATGGACGAGACGGTGCAGGGCAGGGCGGTTGCGGATGCTGCGGGCGATCCCCATTCGATGCCGGCTTCCCCCGAGGAAGGTCGAGTCTCGGTGCCCACGTTGGTGTCGGACCTTCTGCAGCTAACGAAGCCACGAATCGTCGTGATGATCTTGGTGACTACGATTGCCACCGCATTGATTGGGGCTCGAGGAATCGTTGAATTGTCGCAACTCCTTTGGTTGCTGGTGGGAACCGGATTGATTGCCGGCAGTGCGGGTGCGGCGAATCAGGTTTGGGAACGCTTGATTGATCAACGAATGACGCGTACGGCCGGGCGTCCACTTCCTGCGGGACGGATGAGTCTCGCCTTGGCAATTGCGTATACGGCGATTCTCGGCGTGGTGGGAACCGCGATTCTCTACGCCCGGTTTTCCTTCGCCCCGGCGGCCATTGGGCTGGCAACCTGGGCCTTGTACGTCTTGGTTTACACGCCGATGAAGACGCGGACGTCTTGGAATACCACTGTTGGTGCGATCGCCGGTGCGATTCCCATGTTGATCGGGTACACGGCGATGGGCGGATCGATTGCCGACGTGACGGGATGGTTGCTCGTCGGCATCCTGGTGGCGTGGCAATATCCCCACTTCATGGCGATTGCCTGGATGTACCGACGTCAGTACGGCGAAGCAGGCTTCATCATGTCGACGACCGTCGATCCGAGCGGCAAAAGTGCAGCACTGCAGAGCCTCGCAGGATCGATCGGATTGATCGTTTGTGCACTGGCGCTGTGCTGGATACCAACGGGTTGGACGGGCGCGGCTTTGGCATCGGCAGCTGTATTATTCAGCGGATGGCCGATGCTACGGGCGTCCATTCAATTTGCGTACAAACCGGCCGATGATGCCGCTCGTCGCTTGTTGCACAAATCGTTGCTGGTGTTGCCGGCGGTCCTGTTAATCGTCACGCTGCGTTTGTTTTGGTGAGCGGACGAGTGAACGATTCCAGGCCGGTCTCGCCTGAAACGGTTTGTCACGTCCGCGATGTTTCGCATCGTTACGGCGAACACGATGTGTTGTCGGGGGTCGACTTGGACGTTGCGGCCGGACAGATCGTGGCGATCCTCGGCCCCAACGGCAGCGGCAAGACAACGTTGTTTCGCTTGCTCGGGACTCTGATGCCGTTGCAGCGAGGTCAAATCCGCATTGCCGGTTTCGACTGTGCGACTCAGCCGATCGCCGTTCGTAACCAAATTGGCATCGTCTTCCAGTCGCCGAGCCTGGATCAGAAGTTGACGGTTGACGAGAACATCGCCTGCCAAGGAGCCTTGTACGGGATCAAGGGAGCGGAGTTGGAGCGTCGCCGCAATCAGGTACTCGAACAATTGGGATTGATCGAGCGCCGGCAAGACTTCTGCGAAAAACTCTCGGGAGGATTGAAACGCCGCGTCGAGTTGGCCAAGGGCATGTTGCATCGGCCGAGCCTGTTGTTGCTCGACGAGCCGAGCACGGGTTTGGATCCTTCGGCGCGACTGAGTTTTTGGGAGGCGATTCGACGAATGGCGGACGGGGGGATGGCGGTACTAATGACCACGCACTTGCTTGAGGAAGCGGACAAAGCAGACCGCGTGGCGATCATGAATCAGGGGGAAGTCATCGCGGAAGGTTCGCCCGAATCGCTGCGAGGCGAGATGGGAAGCGGAGTCGTCACGATCGTCGCCCGCGACGTGGAGAGTGTGGAACAGTTGCTCACCGACGAACTTGGCCTGATGCCTCAACGGATGCATCATCAATTGCGTCTGCAAACGGATGCGCCCGCAGCCTTGGTCCCAAGGTTAGTCGAAACGCTGGGGGAGCGGGCGCAATCGATTGCGATTGGGCGTCCCAGTCTCGAAGACGTGTTCATTGCCAAAACGGGACATGAGTTTGTCGCTTGATGCGTATGCCTACCACGACTGATTTGGCGGACTCGCCGAAATTGGATACCGAAACTCAATCATCCGCTGCCCCCCGCGAATGGTCGCAGCGGCCGAGGATCGTGGATGGATTGGGTGCTGCCTGGATGCTGGCCAAGCGAGAGTGGATTCGATTTTTTCGTCAGCGCAATCGAGTGACGGCGGCAATCCTCCAGCCGCTTTTGTTTTGGCTGTTGTTCGGTACCGGATTGAAAGGTTCGTTCCTGGCCGCTGGCGAACTTGACTTCATGCAATTCTTCTTGCCAGGCACGGTTGCCTTGATTGTGTTGTTCACGGCGATCTTCGCGACGATCTCGGTGATCGAAGACCGTCGCGAGGGATTCATGCAGTCGGTGTTGGTCGCTCCGGTGGGACGCTGGCCCGTGCTGCTGGGAAAGGTGCTTGGCGGCTCGGCGATCGCCTGGGTCCAAGCGGTGGGGTTTCTGATCCTGGTCTTCCTGGTAGGCACCGCCGAACTGCACATGACGATCGTTCCGCTCTTGATT
>JARFQX010000891.1 GCA_029287555.1 Rubripirellula sp.
GTTCCCCTTCAGGTATTGGCCCACAGCCTCGTTGAACGCGTCTTCCGTCCGGGCCGGTTCACTTGGGGGTTGGCGCCGCCGATCCCACAGGTAGGAGATTGCCGCAGAGCCGGCCCATATTGCCGCTGTTGCCACCCACACCGAATTACGCACACCCGCGGTGAAGAGTTCACTCCACACGAGCGTGGCAACCAGCGCCAGGTTCACCAGGGCGGCGAAACCGACCGCCAGGGCCAGGGCCGACCAGCAGCCTTCGCTGCGAATCTGGGGCAGTCCGGGCCACAGATACGTCGCCCACGGCATCCTCTCCATGGCGCATCTCTCCCTTGGGGGCACGGCGAGCGGTCCAACCCGCTTCCGGCCACGGAATTGTAGCCCTTAAAACGGGTTGAATCAAGGCAACTGAAAGGGCTGCTTCTACTTAGGTTCAGAGCCGCGTTCCGCGGGCCGCCGCCGAGGCGAAGCATCAAACCCGCGTTCCAATACGTGCCTACAGCCTATCCGAAAACGCCCTCCTCACGCCAGCCCGAATGGACGCTCAGGCGGCTCGTCGGGACCAGTTCAGCTTATGCACGGGATTTGGGTTGGCAGGTATGTCAATAGGAGGATTGGCGGGTTTTGTGGTAATCTATGGCAATTGGATTGGACTAGCGAATGCCACAGATCGGAAGGAGCCCAGGCATGGACGCCGCACGGCAGGCCCGTCAGGAGAGAAAAGAGGAACTTTTGCGCGAACTGGCAGAGATCTGCGTGGAGGAGCAAGTCGAGGAGGGCGTGTTTCTCGAAACGCCCCATTTCAGCATTATCGAGCGTGCGGCGGCGCACCTGGGTCGCCAGTTGAGCCGCCAAGCTCAAGAGCGGGCTGCTCGGGAGGTGGCCGCCCAATGTGAAGCCCGGGTGGCCTGCCCGACGTGCGGGGCATTGTGCGACGTTCGGACCGAGAATCGGTTGATAACGAGTGGCGACGGGCCGGTCGAGATGACCGAGACGGTGGCTGACTGCCGATCATGTCGGCGGTCTTTTTTTCCCTCAGCGAGAAGCGATGGGACTGGATAGCCGTGAAGTGACGCCGGAACTTACCCGTGTGGTTATTCATCTTGCCGCCGAGGTGCGTTCCTTTGAACGGACAGAGTTGACGATTGAGAAAGTGCTTGGTCAGAGAGTTTCCCAAAGCAGCATTCGACGTTTGACAAACCAAGTGGGACGCGAGCTTGCCGATCTTGACCAACACGATATGCCAACGGGCAATCAAGAAGTGATCATTCCGGAGGTGGCCGTTGTCAGTTGTGACGGTGGTCGCATCCGCACACGTCAGCCCGGCGGAGGCCGGGGCGTCCGTTTGTCAGGCGAGAATGGTTGGCGAGAAACGAAGAATTCTTCGTTCGAACGGATGACTTTGGTGGAGAACCATTCGGGTGAAGAAGACCCCTGCCCGGGCTTGCCCACGTCGTTCCGATCGGCCGCGAAAGTCGCGAATATCTCGGAAAAACCAGTACCAAACGTCGATGCGTTTGATTTGGACGAGCAGGGTCGCGTGATCTACGAAGGGCCTCGGCGCGTTCTGCGAACGGCCGTCAGTAGCATGGCCTGTTCCGATGAGTTTGGACCGATGATGCAGCGGGAAGCAGAGCGTCGTCGATTCTTTGATGCGTCTTTGCGTGCATTCATCGGCGACGGCCTGAACTGGAATTGGTCGATCTGGAAAACCCACTTTCCAACCTTCGTACCAATCCTCGATTTCATTCACGCGATCCACTACGTTTTCGCCGCTGCCATGTGCATGGATTCCAAGGAAGCGGAAGGGTGGGGGACGTACGTGAAGTTCATTACCCTGTGCTGGGAAGGGCGGGTCGACGCAGTGATCGAAATACTGACCGACGCGTGCCACGAGCGAGGTGTCGATCTCGAAGGCCGGATTTCAGATGACGACCCGAACAAGCCGCTGACCGATGCCGTGCGATACTTGAACAACAACCGCACCCGCATGGACTACCCTCGCTACCGTCGACTGGGCTTGCCGGTGACGAGTTCGCCGATGGAGTCGTTGATCAAACAGATCAACATTCGAGTGAAAGGGACGGAAATGTTTTGGGACGACCCCGACGGTGCCGAGGCGATCCTACACGTTCGCGCCGCTTCCCTGAGCGAAGACGGTCGCCTGGACCGTTACCTCGCCAAACGCCCCGGCTGGCCCTTCGTACGACGCACCACCGCAACAACCATCGCTGCATAAGCTGAACTGGTCCCGCCGGGAATCCCTTAGGATCAGCCAGTCAAGTATTGTCGTAGCTACCGTCGCCAGACGGTGGATCCTCCACGCTCTGGCGAGCGTAGCTAGTACCCGTCAGAAAAAGCATCGTCGCATGGATGTGAGGGGGCGTAGTCGGCACAAAGGAGTGCGAAGATGGTGGCGAAGGCGTGGGAGCAGCTCGGCGATTGGCGGAAGCGAAGACTCTGTGGGGGAATGGAGGCGGATGCAGTGAGATGGGGTGATAATACCCGTAGGCCTGATCGCGGGTCAGGTTCCGAACGGGGATAATTGCGTATCCAAGCGTCATGCCGTCTTGCGGCGCGACTGGGCCGAAAGAGCGTCAGCATCCTCCTGTGCAATCAACAACTTGCCCAGCACATGAAGATTGCGACCGAGCACGCCCAGATGAAGGTAACGGCAGAAGCCCTGCTCCGTACGGTCACGACAACGCATCAAGCCGTTGCCAGCCTGCAATGCGCCGATCGCCGATTCGACGCCCGGATGACTTTGGCGTGCCTGACGGAACTCGATAGTTGCCGTTTCGTCTTGCTGGACAGCTTGACGCGAGCCAGACATGGGAAGGCAAGGGTGGTCAATGATCTCTTGGAGCTTCTCTTGGTTCTCCGGAGAGTGAAAGCCCCGGTCGAAAGATGCCCGCCGAATGCGATCCCCGAGGCGCTTTTGCAGTTTCTGCGTCTGTTTGATCACCACATCGCGGTCGTCGGCGTCGCGGGGCATCAGATAAGCATGGGTGATGAAGCCGGCCCCATCCTCGTAGATCAAGAACAGACGTCCGAACTGAATCGGCTCGCCCGCCTTGCCGCGCTTGTAGAGTTGGGTGTGCGGCTCAAACAAGCTGAACAGTTTATCCCTGTTGGGGACCTTCTCGCCTTCCAGTACGCGGCGGCGAGCGGTGCCACACACATGCCGCGTTCGCTCGATGAACACTGCCAGTTCGTCGTCCAGGGCCTGGGCTTCAAAATCGAGCCCTCCCGCCTTTTTGGCGGCATTTCGCAATTCTTCGGCTCGGTTCAAAACGGTCTCGGTCAGACTCAGCAGTTGGCGGTAGAGGGGTTTCAGCCGTTCTTGGTAGCCGGCTCCTTTGCGGGTGGCGATGCGATCGATCCGCCGCGCGAGCTTCCTGGTTTTGCGGTAGAGGTGCTTGGACTGCCGCCATCCATCGAGTCCCAACAGCAGCGCCAGCGCGGTCGCAACTGCCAGCACCTTTCGCATTCCGTCGCGGATGAGGTTGCTATCGGTGGGAGAGTGGATGTTGGTTTCGACGACGAAGGAGTCTGCACGCACAGTCTCCGCGGCCTGGGGAGCCACTTTGTGTCCCGCGTTGACGATCAGATGGCTGATTTTCTCGATCGTCTCGGGGCGAAGTTTCGTGATGTTGTCGCGGATGCGACGCCAGTCGAAGGTGACTTGTTC
>JARFQX010000525.1 GCA_029287555.1 Rubripirellula sp.
GGGACGGCAAACATACGGCGGCCCCGATGGTCTCGGGCCGCGACCCAACGGTCGATTTCGTCGCGAAACTCGGCAAGTTGACGTCGTTCCTCCTGCGAGGCTCCTTCGAAAGGGTACATCCCCTCTAGCCAGCGGCCATCATAAAACAGCCGCTCGGAAGGATCGCGACAGAGAAACTGCTCGGCAATGATCGGCTCACCTTCATCGGAGATGCCTTCGACCAAACCGATTTCGCTGAGCAGTTGAATCAGCGGAGCGTTGTGGCGCATCGGCACCGGGATGTAGTGTGCCCCCCAGGGATAGTTGAACTCGCCTCGCTGACCGCTTCGCGAGGTGCCTCCCGCAAGCGTCTCTATCTCGAGCAACACGTAGTCGCGAAAACCGGCGCGCTCGAGACGCCACGCCGCGCTCAAACCGGCGACGCCCGCACCAATGATCACGACCCGGGCATGGTCGAATGAATCGGAACTCGATGACTGGACGAGGCCGTCCCGAATGCGATGCCCGATCGAAAAACTGGTGTGCTTCAACTCACCGGCGGCCGGTAATGATCCGGGCGCGCACCCCGGCAACGTCGCCAGTGGCCATCCCAGCAACCCAGCGATCATGCAGCGACGATCGAGTCTGGTCACTCTTGTCCGCCCCATTCCTGATCGTAGTAACGAACCAGTATTTGGTTGTTCAGCTTGTTCGTCTCGGTCTCGACTCGTTCAAGGTCGGTTGGCAGATCGAACATATTGGGCAACACCCGGTCATTAAGAAAACGCAACTTGCCATCGAGCTGGACCAGCCGCGCAGGTTGACGTGGGATGCCGTCGGCGGTGGCCAAAGCGAATCCCCAAACTCCGAAGCTCGGCACCGAGACATGATAGGGCAGCACGCGGAATCCAGCAGATTCCATCGTTGATAAGATGCACCAGTACGAACGCCGGGCAATCAGCGGTGAGGTGCATTGAATGCTGACAACGGCATCGGCAGCCAAACAGCGGCGAAGCATTTTGAAGAAATAAGACGTGTAGAGTTTACCGACCGAATACGTGCCCGGATCGGGAAAGTCAATCACGACCACATCGAATGGCTCATGCTGCTCTCCGACCCACGCGAACGCGTCCCGGTTCTGCACGGTAACGTTCTCTTGCAACAGAGACTCTTCGTTCAGCTGACGAAGCGGCTCGAGTTCGCGAGCCAGTTCGGTCATGGCTGGATCGATGTCGACCAACGTGACGTGTTCGACGGATCGATACTTCAAAATTTCTCGCACCGCCAATCCATCGCCGCCCCCCAGCACCAAGATGCGGCTGGGGGATTCGGCCGCTGACATGGCGGGATGCACCAACGCTTCGTGATAGCGGTACTCATCGGCCGAATTGAATTGAAGGTTCCCGTTCAGGTGAAGCTGGAAACCCCGAGCGTCCTCCGTCACCACAATTCGCTGAAACGGAGTCTGTCGGGCATAGACGATGGTGTTGCCAAGCATCACCTCTTCGGACCAGAGGGTCAGCGAGTCGGCTTTGATAAAGCCGATCACCAGTACTCCAATCGCAAGAGCGGCGCGGCCGCGCAACCCCGCCACGCTCCGAGTCGTCAGCAGCGGACGAAGCAAGTACGTGCCCCAAAGCCCGACCAGTCCGTTGAGCAGACCGAAAACGAGCGAGGTGCGTACCAAACCGAGGTAGGGGACCAACAAAATGGGAAAGAGCAGCGATGCGATCAGTGCCCCGATATAGTCAAACGTCAAGACGCGCGACACCAAATCGCTGAAGTCCAGGTGCTCCCTCAAGATCCGCATCAGCAGTGGAAGCTCCAAGCCGACCAACACCCCGATGACGAAGACCATCCCGAACAGCACGAGGCGAAACCAGGTCAACCAGGCAAACGTCAGGAACAGCAAGGGAGCCGAGAGCCCACCGATGAGTGCCAACGCAAGTTCCACTTCAATGAAAGTCCGAGCGAGTCGCTCGTCCACATATTGCGACAGCCAGGCGCCAACGCCGAGTGCAGAAAGATAGACTCCGATGACCAGCGAAAACTGAGTTACGGTGTCACCAAGCAGGTAACTGGCAAGCGTCCCGGCGACCAGCTCGTAAACCAACCCGCAGGTTGCCACGGCCAGCACGTTCAGGTAGAGCAGCGAGAGAGGCGCGCGATTGAGCAACGAAGTATCCGAATGGTCGGCGACTGAACCAATTAGCCCGGCATTAACCGACCACGGCCGCCGCGATAATCAGCGACATCCCGATGACGATCGCGCCGATGACGATGCCCACCGACGTGTTGTGCTCGTCAATGATCTCGCGGTGAATCGAAAATGGCGTGAGCCGCTCGATCAGGTAAAGGCAGCCCAGGAAGACCAGTATCCCGATCAGTGAAAAAATGATGACGGCTAGCAGTTGACCGCTCAGCAACGACAGTCGAGTCGGTGTTTCGTCAGCGGCTAGCACGGAAAAATTCTGCATCGTTGCAATGTATTGAAACAAGACTACTTTCCTCCGCCCCAAGAACCACCGTACGAACGACCACCCGAAGAGCCGTCCAGCAAACCAAGATTGGGTGCTCGCCAGCCATTGGCCGCCGCGACACCAAAGCCGAGACACACGCAGAGACCGAATAAGAGGTAGGCAATGGCCCAGGTCTTATTAGATTTCATTTGCCATCACTCCGTCGCGTAGGGACTGAAGTCGCTATTCTGCCAGCGGTTCACCTCGAATGCGTAGCGGTACGCGAGGATTCCCAGCGGAACGGACGACACGGTCAAGATCGCGTAGAAGCACAGCCAACCATCCGAGCCGGTGGCCCCGGGCTTGCTGTACGCCGCGTGAATGAGGACCAGAAACAGGACGAGGATCGGCCAGACCAGGAAAAGCCCCCAGCCCGGCCAGGGCCCCGGTTGAATCACGCCGACACCCCAGGGACGAGGAATGCTCTTCACGTCGAATGCTTGCTGGATTTCGTCCACCGTTACGTAATTGCCGAGTGACACGTTTAATTCCTCGGACTTGCCCGTCTCCGACCATTCAAACGACACCATCCGCGGCGGCGCGATGAAGTCGGCCGTTGTGACTTTTTCACCCACCTCGACCTTCCAATAAAACTCGCCAATTACGTAACGCACGTAGGCAACACCGCGGTCGTAAAGTCGAAACTGGCTGTTGTCATAGGTGAATTGTTTCCACCTTCGCCATTTCGCAGAAACCGGTTGCTTGGGCGGATGAACGAAGGACCAGTGATTGTCGTTGTGCACGAGCCAGCGGAAGCCGAGGTCCGGGTTGTAAAGCAGGTACTCGTTCCAGGGGAACATCTTTCCCATCCACGTCGCGTACCGACGCATGTAGCCGATCACGGTGTACTTCTCGCCAAACAATTTGCCTTCCTTCCCCAACGGGATCAGGATCGGAAAACTTTCCCGTGACTTGAGCGTCTTTAGATAGGACAGCTTGCCGCTGTTGGCATCGAGCAGCGAGTTGCAACTCGGACAGGTAACGCGCAGCGATTGGTCCGGGACGCGCAGCGTCAGCGGTCCCGCGCAATTGGGGCAGTTCAATTGCAGACCACCGCCGGACGCCGTTTCCGGTTCGAAGTCCCAACCCTCACCGGAGAGATTCAGGTCATCGACTGAAACCACTTCGCCGACGAACAGCTGGGGCTCGGCTCCATACTCAAGTGTCGCCACGCGTCCCTTGGCGTCTTGAAGATCGACGAAACGATGCTCGGCACCGATGCGGAAATCCCAAGGGATCTCCCCCTCGGCCGATCCGCAGGTCGCCGTGCCCCGCTCAAAGACTTCGAACGGAGCACCCCCGAGGTCAACCGACTTACCGACGCCAAGGTCGTCGAAGTCGGGCACCTTTGCGTTACGACGAAGTCGCTTTTCGAAAGTCAGGTAAAGATTGCCTTGCGCCTCGGCCAACCAACCCCAGCGGCCTTCCGAAAACGCCAAGTACCACTCGTCCCAGACACCGCCGGCCGGATGCCGGTATTGGACGCGGCCAGCAATCGTGAAGGAGCGCCGCTTGTACCTGCCGGTCATGCCGCGCCGCAAACGTGAGGAAGTTTCGACTAGATCGGCGACCTTGCCGTGGTCTTCGACTTTCTTGTCGCCGCGGGCAACCACCGTCTTGCAGAAATCGCAGACTGCGATCACCGAACCGGGCCCGAACGTAACCGGGGCACCGCATGAAGGGCACGATGCGGTGCGTCGCTTCATCGGTCGACCTCGGTGGATGGGTCGACCTCGGTCGATGGGGCGACTAAAGCTCTGTCCCCGTCGCGGACTCTATCCCCGTCGCGGACTCCGCGAGAGACCTGACGCGTTGTCACGGAACCAGCCAACAACATGCTGCCGAGACGCTCTGGCCAATCCCAAGCCCGGCGTTGGCGGCAGCAATACAGGTTGAAGGTCGCGACGCGATGCTCTGGATAGGTATGACACGCCAGATGCGACTCGCTCAACATGTAAAGCGCTGTCACACCTCCCGGGCCTCCGAATCGATGGACCTGAGGCCGACCGATGACTTTCAACCCAAGATCGACAACGACCTGTTCACAGATTCGTGTGACCAATTCCAGATCCCGCAACCGATCGGCATCACAATCCAATGCATCGATCACCCATTCCACTCCGGTCGATAGCTCGGCTTCCGGCGCATGTCCGGATATTTCGCTTGAAACGACTTGGCGTTGAATCATCGACAAGACTGGCTGGTGTCAGGATCAAAAGTCGAGGTGTCAGGCAAAGAAACGGCGACGGCGCTAAGGAGCCGGTGGTGGGGGCGGTGGTGGCGCCATCGCCTGGAAATACGTTGCCAACTGAGTCACTTGGTCGGCTCGTGTCCATGATGGCATTCCGGCCGACCAGACCATCGTGTCCGCCTTGACTTCGCCGCTTGTAATGCCGGCGACCAATTGCTGAATGGAATAGGGG
>JARFQX010000969.1 GCA_029287555.1 Rubripirellula sp.
GACACGCAGTTCTGGCTCGCTACCCACGTGATCAGCGTTACCCTTGGTTACGTCGCCACGCTCGTCGCCGGCACGCTGGGGATCGGCTACTTGATTGCCGGTTGGTTGCAGCGAGGCAAGAAGACGCTGCATGATTTGTATCGTTGTTGCTACGGGGCGGCCTGTTTCGGAATCCTGTTTAGTTTTGTCGGAACGGTCCTTGGTGGTTTGTGGGCCGACGACAGTTGGGGGCGGTTCTGGGGTTGGGACCCGAAGGAGAACGGCGCCCTGTTGATCGTGATTTGGAATGCCTTGATGCTGCACGCCCGCTGGGATGGCATGGTGGGGCCGCGAGGTTTTTCGGTGTTGGCGATCGGAGGCAACATTGTCACCGCTTGGAGCTGGTTCGGCACCAATGAGCTGGGGATCGGTCTGCACAGTTACGGATTCACTTCCGGCGTGCTGATGTGGCTCACGATCTTTATCGGTGTGCAATTGGCGTTCGTCGTGATTGACGCACTGACTCGATTCATCGGGTTGCAGTTTGGTTCAGCCAGTTCGTCCTAGGTGTTCGCGATTGTGGAATAGGGGAGGGTGTTCGGGAATTCGAAGTAGGCCGAATCAAGCGAAGCGCCGATCCGGCACCGAACCACGATTCGACCCCGAGCGCCGCTTCGCTGAGCACGAGCAAGAGCACGAGACTAGCAATCGATCATTGCCGAAGCTTATCTCGGACGATCGCGACCATTTGGCAACACGGTGCGACGGAGCCTGCGAGTCGATTAAGGCTGCGAGCTTACTGAGGCTGTGAGATACCGGGTCCGCCCTGCCAATTACCGGCCGAGCGGATCCGCGGCGGCGCCGGCTCGTTCGATGGCAGTGGTCGACTCGGCGGCAAGAGAATGCTGGTCAGCCAGCTCGTTTGATTCGACAGAGGTACCGGCACGCTGTGGGCAGGGGCAATCGCTGCCATCAACCGCAGCGATTCGATCATCTGCGGATTCGAACGGACCAGTGGATAGCCATTGAGTAACAAGACGACCCCAGCAGGATAACTTTCGTATCCTACTTCCGTTCGGCACACCCCGTCCAAACGGAGTTGCGTGTTGTTAATGTTGAATCCGAGTGCCAGCAGATCGTAGGGAATGTCACCCGGAGCTTCGCCCCACGCCACAGGCATCCGGACTTCGAGTCCGAGATTCTGCGACGTCGATGCCAGCAACGATCGACCAATCAAACCGTCCCTGGCTCGCAACGCCCCGACGATGTCACTGCGCCGCTGATGTGGCTCAATGCGGCAACGGTCGAGTTGCAGTGAGGCATTTCCCGAAAGCCGGTGGGCGTGCTGTTCAAACAGACGGTCCAACGAGATCTGTTCGAATCGTGATCCGGCGAGATCGATGGACCATTGGCCGTCCTGTTGCCGCCACTGACAGGTGCCGGTAAAGGTCGCCTCGTTGCCAAGGCTCTCAAGCTTCGGAAGGAACTCAGCGAGAGCGGAGCAGGGCAGGGCAGTGCCTTGCGTATCGAGAAGCCAATCGGTCGCCGGTTGTTCATCGCTTCGATCGCGACGAACGCTGATCGTCAACGGGACTTCGGCTTGGACCATGGCTGGAACGCACCGGATCGTGGCCTCGGTCGCATCGGGATACGAGCGGATCCAGGCGTCGACGTCTCGAAGTGTCAGCGATCCTGCTCGACTGTGGATGGTCAGATCATTGCCGGCCAGCTGGGTGGGGACGTCGGTGAGATCCGGTCGGCAAAGAAATCGGTCGTGGGCCATCTTCCACAGACCTGAAAGCTGACTGGATTGCAATTCCGGTTGATGAAGTAAGATCCTGGTTTCATCGCTGCGACGAATCCACTGCAGCTCACGCACCCGTGCGACCTCGTGTCGCGTCTCTGGCTCGAGCACCCGAACAGCGAACAAATGGAGCGAGCCGGGGGACGGAGTGCGAAAGTCGCCGATCTCGATGACCAAGCCGGTCTCGAGGCTGAGCTCCCGCTGCAAAGTCGCCAAGGACCGCCGGTGATACCACGGCGTCCACGTCGCCAACACGCAGCAGAGCGTGAGTGTGGTAGGCACCGCGCAGCAGAACACGAACATCAGCCGCGAGATGGCTCGCTGGGTTCGTTCGTGCATGGGAATCCTTTCCCGATACCACATCATGGGGGCAACGGCGTCAACGTAGCACGACTCTCCGGGCCGTTACCATTTCAGATTCCGAGTCGGAGAACCGGTCGGAAAAATGAGGACGGACCTCGTCCCTTCTTTTCCCGTTATCCTGATCCGTCGGCCGAGCTGCGATCTTGGGTTTGCCGCGATCTTAGGTTCACGGTCTGATTATCGATAGGTCGTTTGGGAAGATTGCAGGATGTGGGCAAGAATCGCGAAGCATTGGTTTCTGGTTTCGCTTGCCGTCTGTTTTTCATTTGGCTTCTACTTTGCCCATCCTCTGCGGCCCCTTCTTGATCTGGCGTGGCTGCGAAACTCGATTGTCTTCGCGGTGATGTGGGCAATGGGGGTGACGTTGCACGCCGAGACCGTTCGCCAAAGCCTGGCCAGACCGCGACCCTCCTTACTCGCAATTGCTATCAATATTTTGCTGGTCCCGCTGCTCGCTTTGCCCTGGAGGTGGGTGTTGCCGGAAAACCTCTTCGGAGGCTTGTTTGTGACGTCGATCGTGCCCTGCACGTTGGCTTCGGCGTCGGTCTGGACGCGCAAGGCCGGCGGTGACGATTCGGTTTCGATGATGACCACGGTCGTCACCAATTTGGCCTGCGTGGTTGTCGTTCCGCTGGGGATTTTTCTGGTCTTGGCCCAGCAGGCCGAAATCGACGCCGTCTCGCAAGTTGAGAAACTGGCGTTGCTGGTTGTCCTGCCCTTGATTCTGGCCCAGATCATGCGGCGTTTGGGGGCCGAAGCTTGGGCGGATCGCAACCGGTTTCGATTGGCGTCGGCTGCCCAGTTCGGAATTCTGAGCATGGTGGTCTTCGGATCGATCGCCAGTGCCACGATGGCGAGCGGCGAGCCGGGGGCTTCCGGGGTCCGATGGGTTGCCGGGGCGGGTGTGCTGGTGGCCGCGGTCACCGTGCATTGTGTGGCACTCTACTTCGGAATTGCTGTCGCCCGCGCGGTCTCCTTGGGGGCGGAGAGCCAGATTGCGGTGGGCATCTCGGGGAGCCAGAAGACATTGATGGTTGGCCTGCAGATCGCGATTGACTGCGGTGTGAGCGTGGTTCCGATGATCATTTATCACCTCAGCCAGCTCGTGATCGACACGATTGTTGCCGATCGCTGGAAGCAGGCGCGAGATGTCATTTCGGGCCAGGAGGGGGATGGGGATTCTTAAGACCTTCGATCTGCGGAACCGATTCGGTCCGTGAAGACATCGACTGCCCACCGCGGGGCGGGAATTCGCCGTTGGGGCTGATGTTTCCGGCACGTTGGGCGGGGAAGAGCCGAGAAGCCAGGAGGTTGCCACCCAGAGCCCTTGAAGGAAATGTGGTCGGTGGCGTACATTCCGGGATTCTCCCGTGCTGTACTAACGCCAGCACCTCCGTTCAAACACCGAGAAAGCCTGACCCACCGCCATGAAAGACGGCATCCACCCGAAGTACCAGGAAACGACCGTAACCTGTGGTTGCGGCAACACCTTCACGACCCGCAGCGTGCGTCCCGAGTTGAAGATCGACATTTGTAATGAATGCCATCCCTTCTACACCGGGAAGCTGAAGTACGTCGACACGGCTGGTCGCATCGACAAGTTTCAGAAGAAGTTCGCCGCCGGAACCTATGGCAGCTTGCAGCCAAAGAAGAAAGGCAAGAAGAAGTAGCTGTCGTTGTTGCTCGCTTTCATCGCAGCCGCGCGGTCTGGTCAGTCGGACTGCAGCGGCTCTTTTTGTGAAGTCGGTCACCGATTCTCGACAACGGCATCCTTTGCCCTGGAAAAACATCCCCCATGAGTGGATCGATACTCGATACGTTGGAAGACAAACTCCAGCGATTTAATCAGCTGGAACGCGACATGGCGGATCCCGAGGTGCTTGGAGACGGGGCACGAATGAGTGCCGCGGCCCGCGAGCATGGAGGGCTGGCGAAGCTTGCGACGAAGTATCGCGAGTTCAAGCGAATCAATGAAGAGATTCGTGGTTGCAAGGAAATGGCCGAGGCGGCCGAGGATGCCGACGAACGCGAGATGGCCGAGACGGAGATGGAGTCGCTGCGAGATCAACGAGAGCAGCTTTGGGAAGAATTGCTTTCGCTGACCGTTGGTGGCGAGGACAGTCACCGGACGCGTTGCGTGATGGAAATCCGTGCCGGAACCGGAGGCGACGAGGCGGCGCTATTCGCGCGAGATCTATACGAGATGTATCGCCGCTATGCTGAGCAACGCGGGTGGAAGACCGAGGTCATGGATGCCAGTCCGACCGAGATGGGTGGGTTCAAAGAAATCACGCTCACGCTTGAGGGTGAGGGCGTCTATCGAGATCTGCAGTACGAGTCGGGGGGGCATCGCGTGCAGCGCGTTCCGGAAACCGAAACCCAGGGACGCGTCCACACCTCGGCGGCCACCGTTGCGGTCATGCCGGAACCGGAAGATGTCGAGG
>JARFQX010001001.1 GCA_029287555.1 Rubripirellula sp.
AATCTAGTGCGCGGGACTGTAATCGCTCAGCTCGAGTAGTTCGAGCGCATTGAATTTGAGTGTCGCGTTGCGGAGGGGAGAGGAGCGAGTGGACGAAACTCGATCGTTGTTTGCCGAGTCCGAGGAAGAGAACCGCCAACAGGCTCAGCCGCTAGCGGCCCGGATGAGACCCCGTCGACTCGCCGAGTTCATCGGTCAACAGCACATTCTCGGGACCGGTAAGCTGCTGCGCCGCATGATCGATGCCCAACAGCTGGGCTCGATCATCTTCTCGGGACCGCCCGGCACGGGAAAAACGACGCTTGCCCATTTGCTGGCTGTCGAAACGGGCTCCGAATTGCGGACGCTCAGTGCCGTATCCAGCGGCGTCAAGGATGTCCGCGAAGTTTTGGCGTGGGCCACCGATGTGATCGCTTCGGGAGGGCCCCGCCCTTTGCTGTTCATCGACGAGATTCATCGCTTCAGCAAGAGCCAACAGGATGCTTTGTTACCCGATGTCGAAGCGGGCATCGTTTCGCTCATCGGGGCCACGACCAGCAATCCCTTCTTTGCCGTTAACAGTGCCCTGCTGAGTCGAAGTCAGCTGTTCCAGTTGCAGGCTCTTGAACCAGCCGACATCAAGCAGCTGCTCGAGCGAGCGTTGGCGGACGAGAACCGGGGGCTTGGTGCGCACGGTGTGACCGTGGAAGACGGTGCCATCGAGTACCTCGCGGATGCCTGCGAGGGAGATGCGCGTCGCGCGCTCTCCGCTCTCGAAATCGCCGTATTGAGTTGCCACGCGGATGGTTCCGCTGTGTCCCAATCGACCGTTCGCGAGTCGCTCGGCTCGCGGTTGGCTGGTTACGATGGAACCGGCGACGATCATTACGACTTGGCCAGCGCGTTGATCAAGAGCATCCGCGGCAGCGACGTCGATGCGTCACTGTACTGGCTGGCTCGAATGCTCGAAGGTGGCGAGGACATCCGCTTCCTTTGTCGCCGGTTGGTGATCCTGGCAAGTGAAGACGTCGGGAACGCCGATCCCCAAGCGCTGGTTTTGGCTGTCTCGGCGATGCAGGCCTGTGAATTCGTGGGCCTGCCGGAGTGTCAATTAACGTTAAGCCAGACGGTCGCATATCTCGCGCTGGCACCAAAGAGTAATGCCTCAACCGTTGCCATTGGCGCTGCGCGTCGCGACGTGCGGGAAAGCCACGTGTTGCCAGTCCCCAAGCACCTTCGCTGCTCCCATTATCAGGGCGCGAAGACTCTCGGACACGGCGTCGATTACCAATACGCTCATGAGGGAGCCGACGGAGTCGTTGCCCAGGAATATCTGGGGGTCGATCGAACCTACTACGAACCCGTCGACCGAGGATTCGAAAAAGAACTCCAACAGAGACTCAAACGACTCCGCGAGCAACTGAGGAGGTAGTCCATAGTCTGTAGTCTTTCGACGTGTAGGCCGGCATCAAGGAGCGCAGCGACGCCGATCCGGCAAAGGTTATTGCTCGGCTTCGAATCGTTGTTCGGTGCCGGATCGGCGCTTCGCTTGATTCGGCCTACTTCTGAGGAGGTAGTCTGTAGTCTGTAGTCTGTAGTCTGTAGTCTGTAGTCTGTAGTCTGTAGTCTTTTACATTCTTTCTCGCGACTCGCGACTCGCGACTCGCCACTCGCTACTCGCTACTCGCTACTCGCGACTCGCCACTCGCCACTCTTCTTCCGATGCTCCACGGCTCCAATCTTGATCCGCCCAACCGTTTCGATCGACTTCATCGCGAGGTTGATTTGGAGCAGGTCGAATGGGATCAAGAGTACCGAAACAAGTTGGCGAATCGAAAGATCGAGTACTTTGAAGATGCTTCGAAGTCAATCGTCTCGGAGAATCACTAGCCTGACATTTCGTTTCGCTACAGCATCAACCCATACCGGGGGTGCGTTCACGCTTGCAGTTATTGCTACGCTAGGAATTCTCACGAGTACCTTGGCTTGAATGCGGGATTGGATTTCGAGACAAAGATCTTTGTTAAACACCGCGCCGCCGAACTCTTTCGAGCGTTTCTTCGAAAACCCGGCTGGTCGCCCGAACCGGTCGCGTTTTCCGGCGTCACGGACTGTTATCAGCCGGCGGAACGAGACTACCGACTAACTCGTCAGTGCCTCGAAGTCGCCAACCAATGCAATCTGCCGATCACGATCGTCACCAAGAATGCATTGGTCCTCCGTGATCTCGACATCTTGACCGACATGGCCGAGCGAAATCTTGTACACGTCAGCATTTCCATCAACACGCTCGATATTGAATTGGCGAGAGTGATGGAGCCTCGGACGAGTATCCCGTCGGCGCGGCTCCGGGCCATCAAAGAACTGACGGATCGGGATGTACCGGCGCGGGTGATGGTCGCTCCAATCATCCCCGCCCTGAACGACCATGATGTGCCCAGGGTCTTGGAATCGGCGAAGGAGGCGGGGGCGACGGACGCTCGCTACACACTCTTGCGACTTCCCCTGACCGTTGAGCCCGTCTTTCGCGAATGGCTTGAACGGACTCAACCGCTTCGAGCCGAGAAAGTGCTCGAGCGTATTCGCGGGACCCGTGATGGCAAATTGAACGATTCCTCGTGGGGCCAAAGAATGACCGGTTCGGGTGAAATAGCTGATCAGATCCGGTCGATGTTCAACGTCTTTCGCAAAAAACATGGATTTCGTGACCTGCCAAAGCTGGTAACCGATGCCTTCAATCCGCCGACTCCGAACTGTGGTCAGATGAGTCTCTTTTAAGAGGTCGCACCCAAGCCGGCCTGAGAGGCCTGACTTTCCCGGAGGCAGGGCGTTTGATTTGTGTCGATACCAACGCCCTCGGGGAGCGTCGAGCGTCAGCGATAGGGCGACCGCGCGAGGCCTCCCCTCGTTTAGGCTCGACCCTCCTTGAAAAGCAGGGTGAGGTGAACAAGCCAACACTCATTCATCATCGCGCACGCTGATTTGGTCTTCCTACCGACCTACTCTCAGGGGTTCCTCTCCGAGGTATCGTCGGCTGCCCAGTGATGGTCGTTCATGCCGAGTTGCATCTTGAGTTCCTTGAACCCGGCGTATACGACTGGAACGACGAACAGTGTCAGCAGTTCGACGGCCATTCCACCGACCACGGGCCAAGCCATTGCCTTGGCGACGTCCGAGCCTCGACCGGTCGAATAGATCACCGGCATCAAGGCGATGATGGTCGTGAATGTCGTCATCAGACAGGGCCGGATTCGCTTCATTCCCGCTTCGACGGTCGCGCTTCGAATGTCGTCGACGCTCGCCAGCGGTCTTCGTGTGAAAACCTGATTGAGATAGGTGGCCATCACAACGCCATCGTCGACCGCAATCCCGAACAGGGCGATGAATCCGACCCAGACGGCCGTGTTGATCTCGATGGCATTGATTGCAAGGAATATCATCCCACCCGCGAACGCCACCGGAATGCCCGCGAAAACGGCAAAGGTGATCGGCAGATGGCGGAATTGCAGGTAGATGATGAATAGGTTGATGAAGATCACAAGCGGGATGACCCACATCAGTCTTTGGTTCGCTTCGATTTGGTTTTGAAAGGACCCGACCGGTTTGAGCGCGTAGCCCGTGGGTAGATCGAGCGTGCCGTTGGCTTGAGCCTCGCGGAGCGACTGCTCGACGGCCTGCACGGTTTCCAGATCACCCACCATGCCCGACGGCGAGAACGAAACGTGAGCCACCAGCCGAGCGTCCTCACTGTTGATGATTCCTGGCCCCCACGTCGTTTTCATGCTGGCCAAAATCGACAGCGGCACCACTTCGCCCGAGTGGGTGACCACGGGCAGCCGATCGAGTTCGTCCAGCTTTTCACGAAGGTTGCGTGCGTAGCGAATGCGGATCGGATAGCGTTCCCGACCTTCGACCGTGTTGGTCACATTCGATCCACCCAAAGCGATTTCAACGATTTGATTGACCATCGCTGTCGACATGCTGTAGCGAGCCGCAGTATCTCGATTGACCTCGAACTCGGCGTAGGGCTTGCCAAGCACGATGTCGGGATTGACCGTCCCGGAATTTACCTGTGGCAGCTCTTTGAGGTGATCGGCCACGTCAAGCGAAGCTTCGGCTAGACCGTCGAGGCTGTCGCCATAGATCCGAATCGCCATCGACGCCTTGATCCCGCTTTGAAGCATCACGACCCGACCTTCGATGGGCTGCAAAGGTGATGCGGGGGTCACCCCAGGAAGCGTGGCAATCGCATTGATCTGGTCCCAAATGTCTCGGCTGGTGATGCCGGCTCGCCACTGTTCCTTTGGCTTAAGCATGACGTACGTTTCGATCATTGACGCCGGTGCGGGGTCCAGTGCCGATTCAACACGACCGATCTTGCCAAGGACGTTCTCGACTTCCGGGATCTCCTTGATCAGAGCGTCTTGTGTTTGCAGCACTTCCATCGCTTGCGAAAAGCTCGCCGCGGGATAGAGCGTCGGCATGTAGAACCAACTGCCCTCGTCGAGGGCGATCCAGTCGTCCGATTCCAGACCAGTGAAGAGATGCTTGAAGTCCACATAACCGGGGACTTCATTGAGATCGGCTCCCAAAACTTTGGCTGCGGTTTCTGCCGGCTTGAGCACCGCCGGCAAGCCAAACCATGCCCCCGCTCCAAGCAGGATCAGAGCTGCCGGCAGGCAGAGGAAGATACCCTTGCGATCCAGAAAGAACCGCAAGGTAGGAGCGTAAAGCTTCAGGATGAATCGGCTGACCGGGTTCTCGTCGATCGGACGAAGACGTTCGCCGAGCAACCAGAATCCGGCGAGTCCCGCGATGAGAAAGGCAACAACAAATGAGAAGCTCTGGCGGATTCCAAGACTCGTGGCAAGGCTGGGCTCTAGCATCGCCGCCATCAAGCCGCCTGCGACGGCAAACCCAATCGCTCCGACCGTGCGCGACAGCAGACTCAGGCGACTGGAAGCGAAGAACAATCGACTGAGAAGCGGTACGAGCGTGACGGCGACGATCATGGCGGCAAGGATCGAGAACGTCTTGGTCCAGGCCAATGGAGCAAACAGCTTGTAGTCCCGGCCTGTCAGCATGAAGACGGGCAGGAAGCTGACCACGGTTGTCAACACGGCGGTGACGACAGCCGGCGCGACTTCCCCCGCCGCTTCGTTGATGACCTCGACCCGCCTTTGGCTGCCGCCAGGACGCCCCTCCTGTTCCCATCGCGCCAGGCTGTCGTAGATCGTTTCCGAGACGATGATCCCCATGTCGACCATCGTCCCGATGGCAATCGCGATTCCGGCAAGGGACATGATATTGGCATCGATACCGAATCCATACATGGCGATGAACGCCAAAAGGACAGCGATTGGCAATGTGATCGCGACGACGAGGCTCGCTCGCAGGTGCAACAGAAACAGCAGGATCACGACGGCAGTGATGATGACCTCTTGCGTCAATGCTTCGGTCAGCGTTCCGATCGTTTCGTCGATCAGTCCCGTTCGGTCATAGACGGTGCGAATCTTGACGCCACTGAGACTTGGTTCGATCTGTTTGATCTTGGCTTTGACCCGATCAATGACTTCTCGCGGGTTCTCGCCGAATCGCATCACCACGACGCCGCCAACGGCTTCCGTACCGTTGAGGTCGATCGCGCCGCGTCGGAATTCCGGACCGAGTTGAACGTGCCCGATATCCCGAATGCGAAGCGGGATGCCGTC
>JARFQX010000541.1 GCA_029287555.1 Rubripirellula sp.
CTGCTCCGTCCCAATCCCTATCGCGTCGGCATCAAGGCGGTATTGAATTATGACAATTGGATCCGCCAACAATTCCGAAACGACGTGCCCTACGATCAATTCGTTCGCGATTTGGTGACGGCCAAAGGCAGTACCTGGCAAAACGGCGCGGCAACCTTGTTTCGTGATCGACGCAGCCCGGATGAGATCACGACGATGGTGAGTCAATTGTTCCTTGGCATTCGACTCGAGTGCGCCAAGTGTCACCATCACCCCTTCGAAAGCTACAGCCAGACCGACTTCTATCAATTTGCTGCGTACTTTGCTCAGGTGGCCCGCAAAGGGACGGGGTTATCGCCGCCCATTTCCGGTGGAGAAGAAATCGTCTTTAGCTCCGACCGTGGCGAGGTCAAACATCCGCTCACCGGCGAGGTGCTGGAGCCCACGCCGCTTTACGAGGCGTCACACGTGGTCGACCAGACCGATCCTCGCAAGTCACTCGCGAACTGGATGACCTCGGAAGAGAATCGCTTCTTCGCACGCGTCCAAGCCAATCGCTTGTGGTCGATCATGATGGGTCGTGGACTGGTTGAGCCGGTGGATGATTTGCGCAGCACCAACCCGTCGAGCAACCCGGAACTTCTCGACGCGCTGGCCGAGGATTTTCGTGACAGCGGTTTCAGTCAAAAGCACTTGCTGCGACGGATCGCTCTGTCGCGGGCCTATTCGCACAGTTCCGTTCCGAGCGAATCGAATGCATCGGATCGCATCAACTACTCGCGTCATTATCGACATCGATTGCGGGCGGAAGTCTTGATGGACGCGATCGCGGACGTGACCGAAACCTCCACCTCGCTCGATGCAATGCCTCCCGAGTCGAGGGCCAATCAAGTATGGACGACCCGGGTGGACTCGATCTTTCTGGATACCTTCGGCAGACCAAATGAAAACCAGGATCCGCCCTGCGAGCGGACGCCGGATGGAACCATGACGCAGGCCTTGCACCTGATGAACTCGAACGAACTCGACCGGCGCATCCGGGGCGACTCGGGACGCGCCGCGCGTCTCGCGGCAAGCGACATGACGAACAAAGAAATCATCGAAGAGATCTACCTCGCGACCTTTTCAAGATTTCCCAGCGACCGGGAATTGCGTTACGGCGCGCAACTCTTGGAATCAGCCGACGATCGTCGCGCCGTTTTGGAGGATCTGATGTGGGCCATGATCAATGCACCGGAGTTCTCGATCCAGGATTGATTTGCGTCAAAACCAAATCGGCAACAGCCTGCGGGTTGAGGCCGCATTGAAGAATACCGACAGGCTTGAACCACAACATCTACCCCGTGGGCAACAGGTTGACAGAAATGCGAAGGAAGAAACGCTCGTTAGGCAATTGTGAGGGAATCTCGCGCCGCGACAGTCTGGTGTTGGGTTTGGGCGGACTGGTGGCCGGAGGCTTTTGCGGGGCGCTTCGCGCAACCGCAGCATCGGCGAGCCAAACCGGAACGGGCGGAAATCGCCAGGCCGACGCCTGCATTCTGATTTGGATGGATGGGGGACCGAGTCACTACGAGACGTTCGATCCAAAGCCGGAGGCCCCGGCTGAGATCCGCGGTCAATTCAGCACGATCGCAACCCAAACGCCCGGGATTCAGTTCTCGCAACTGTTGACTCGGCTGGCCGCCATCTCGAACGATTTGGCAATCGTGCGATCGATTCGACACGACCAGGGCAACCACGGCGCAGGCAACCACTACATGATGACCGGCGCGCCGCCGAGGATCCCGGTCGGATGCGGCGCGTTCGTCAGCTTCCACCCGAGTCTTGGCAGTGTTGTTTCGCACCAAGTCGGTGCTCCCCAGGGGATGCCGGCCTACTTCTCCATTCCCAACATGTCGCGTTCGGGTGGTCCGCACTTCCTCGGCGCCAAGCACGCCCCGTTCGTGGTTCCCGACAGCCCCAACTCTTCCTCGTTCCGAGTCCGTGACGTGACGTTGCCTGGCGGTTTGAGCGAAGGGCGTTTCGAGTCTCGACAAGCGATTCGCGCCGAAGTCGACAAGATGCTGCGGATTACCGATGCAGCCGCGGGCGATCCGGTCGTGGCTGCGGACGAGTTTTTCTCCCAAGGCCTGCAGCTGATCAGTAGTGCCGAGGCGCAAGCCGCTTTCGACATCCATCGCGAGCCCGATTCGGTCCGAGATGCCTATGGCCGAAATTCGTTCGGCCAACGAGCCTTGTTGGCGCGGCGACTCGTTTCCGCCGGAGTCCCTTTCGTGACGCTTTACCACGGCGGGTGGGATCATCACCGTGATCTGTTCAACGCCTTCGAATCGAAGGTGCCTCCCTTTGAGGCCACGATCGCCGCCTTGGTCGAGGACCTCAAGCAACAGGGAATGCTGGAGCGGACGATGGTGATCGCGTTGGGCGAATTCGGACGGACACCAAAGATCAACAAGGATGGTGGACGCGACCACTGGTCGAACGCAATGAGCGTCATGTTCGCCGGTGGCGGCACGCCTGGCGGACAGGTCATCGGTGCGACAGACCGACAGGGATACGCCGCGGTTGAGCGAGTTCTCTCGCCCGAGAATTTCGTTTCTACCGTTTACACCAAGCTGGGAATCGATCCAGGTCAGTTAATGTACTCTCCCGATGGGCGCCCCGTGCACTTGGTCAGCGACGCCACACCGATCTCGGAGCTGATGGGTTAATTTCGACGTCCTTGATGATTGACCAAGCGCTCGCAATCCGAGGTGAAGGGTCGGTGAGAAACTTGGCCACCGCAAAACTTATTAAACGGTCACTGAAGTGCTCCGGCTGCTGTTTCACTTGGCTTGTCGCGATCATCGTCGGCAACGGCGCCACAGCACAGATCAAGCTCGATCGATTGTTCCCACCCGCCGTTGCTGCCGGAGAGGAAACGTCGGTCAAGGCAGAAGGGAAGTTCCCAGTTTGGCCGCCAACGATTATCTGTGATCGGGACGATGTTCACCTCTCCGCCGCGGAAGAAGGTGTGCTTCGAGTCTCCGTTGACGCGGCATCGCCTCCGGGTGTCGCTTGGATCCGATTACACGACAACACCGGTGCGACCGAGTTGACGCCGTTACTGATCGAACCGATCCCGGTGCTCAGCGAGAAGGAGCCCAACGACCGGATCGCCCAGGCGATTGAACTCGCCAGTCCGGCGGTAGTCGGCGGACGATTGGAGAAGTCAGGCGACGTCGACACCTTTCGCGTCTCCGCCCGCCAGGGCCAGAACTTGATCGTGTCGTTGGTGGCGAACCAGGTGTTGCGTGCCCCGATGGATGCTGTGCTGCAACTTGTCGATGCGGATGGGCACGTGTTGATGCAGACCGACGATGATCGCGGACTGGATCCTCAAATTGTCTTTCCCGTACCAAGTGACGGCGAATTCCTGATCCGCGTCTTTGCATTCCCCGAAACGCCCAACAGCACGATCCGTTATGCCGGCGACGCCTCGTACGTGTACGTGCTGCGGGCAACCACCGACTCCTGGCTCGATCATTTCCTGCCCCTTGTCGATGACTCGGATTCAATGAGTGCTCCATCGGGGGACGTACAACCAAACGGTTGGAGCCTTCCGCCCGGCGTTGAAGTGACGCGGAAAGGACCGACGGGGATTTCACCGGCGACCCTGTCGTTACCGCCGCCAGCCCTCGGCTGGCAGTGGCAACCGTCGGTCTCCCCTCGCGACGCCCAGTTTCTGCAGGAACAACCGGACGCGAAAGAGATGGCAAGGGCCATACGGCTACCCTTCGTTTTCTCTGGACACATTGCCCATGCTGGTGAGGTCGATCGCATCCTATTTCAAGGGTCCAAGGGAAAGCGGTATCTTATTACTGTGGAATCAAAACGGTTCGGTTTTCCGCTCGACTCAGTGGTGCGTCTCGTTGATCCAAAGGACGGTTCGGAACTACGTCGAAACGACGATCGCGCCCGACGAGACTATGACGCCGCCCTCGAGTACGAGGCACAAAAAGATGGTGAGATTGAATTGCAGATCTCCGATCTCGTCGACGGCTTCGGCCCTCGCCACGCCTATTCCTTGATCGTGAGGGAGGCGAAACCCGACGTCGTGCTCGAAGTTTCCAACGATCGTTTCACGCTCAAGCCCGGAGATTCAGCAGAGGTACCCGTCAGTATCAACCGGATTGGAGACTTTGACCTACGAACAAAGATCCTCGCGGAAGGTCTACCAGCGGACGTCATCTGCGAACCGGTCATCTCAGAATCGAAAGGGGACACGTCCAAGTCAGTCAAACTGAAACTGGTCGCCGCCGAGGAAGCTCAACCCTTTCAGGGCGAATTTCGCATCGTGGGCCAACCGATCGACTCCGACAAGCAAGAGGCAGTCAATCCAAAGCCGGCAACCTACAAGCTGCGAGAAGCCGTCCACATCAATCAACTTTGGCTAACGGTAGTAAGTGAGTAATTACCCCAAATCGAACCGCGCTTCCAATTAACGGTAGGCCGGCATCAAGGAGCGCAGCGACGCCGATCCGGCAGAGGTTTTTGCTCGTCGTCGAAACGCTGATCAATGCCGGATCGGCGCTTCGCTTGATTCGGCCTACTTCTGCCTCACTGCCTCACTGCCCCACTGCCCTACTGCCCAATGAAACGACACGCCCCCGAAGTCCATCAGTACATGTCTCGACTTCCTCTGGAGGCCGAGCAGTGCGAACGGGCGGGCGACGCGTTGGAATTGATGCGCAGGTATCACATCCACCATCTGCCGGTGATGAGCGGATCTCACTTCAAAGGAGTCGCGACGCGCCAGGGGTTGTTGGAGGCAAGAATCCGACTGGGCGAGGACTTCGCTGCCGCCTCGTTGCTATCGGTTTGCGGTGACGACGTGATCACGGCCAGCCCAGTCGATCCGATCGATGACGTCTGTCGTCAGATGTTGGCGCGGGAGGCGGACCACGCGGTGGTCATCGATGGGGGCTTCGTGGTCGGCATCCTCACCGCGACCGACCTGCTCCGCTTCATCGCCGAAACGTATGGGAAGTGAGGAGTGTCGAGAAGTGAGTAGCGAGCGGCGAGAGAGTCTTGCCCGCTTCTCGCCGCTCGTTTCTCGCGTCTCGCCACTCTCAAATCATTAGCTGTTTGATCAGCAACTGGTCCAGTTCGTCGTAGGACTCGCGGTTGAGTAGGTTGAGGGCAGGTTTTCCGGCGAGGCGGCGGACGACTTCGACGCCGGCTGAAGTGCTCGTGGCGAGTCCCGCGACCAAGTCTGGCTCGAATCCGAATCCTTTGGTGACGCCAACCACCGCATAAGGATCCGACGCGCACAGCACGGTGCAACGGACTTTCGGGTGAATGACTTCCAAGGCGGTTTCGCCGTTGTATGGCTCCAGAGGTGAAGCCCCTGCCTCAGCCACCAGTACATCGGGTTTCTCGTTGGTAATCCTGGCGAGAAGATTGAACAGCGCCGTTCGGTAGGTCTCCGCGTCGCAGACGCTCGAGGGCAATCCGACATCAACGAAGTCAAAGATCGCATCGGCTCCCGCGTCGGACATCGATAGCACGTCGCGGTAGCGGCCCGCGCCAGTCAGCTTCGCGCCGACCACGCGTAGTCCCATGCGTTTGAGCCTTCGAATGATGATCCGCGCTGAGGTGGTCTTGCCCGACGACATCGAAGTCCCAATCAACAACAGGATAGGGAAATTGAATTCCGCCGGTCGCTGCGTCGCAACGAAGTCCCCCATCGTCACCTTGCTGCCCCCGCGCGTCGCGTGTCCACGGTAAACCAATTCCATGGGCTTGTGGATAAACGACGAGAGCGATGTGATCTTGCCGAACAGGCCCGCGGCCGTCATCGCTTGTAAGTGGAAGTCCTCGCCGATCTCCTGCCAGCTGCCGACGGCTTCAAACGTCGCAGTGCGAACACCAAATGCTCCGACGAGGCAATCCCCCACGGTGAGCTCAATCATTCGGCCGGTTGGGAGTACAATCTGCGTATGTCGCGACGTCTCTACGACTTCTGCGACAACGTAGTCGCCGTTGGCCCACTCGGATCTAGACATTGGAGAGATGACAATGGACTACTGGCTCAGATCGGAAATCCTGGTCAAAGACGCCAAGGAGGCAAAAGAAGTCATAGTCGATGTGGGGCGGGAGGCGCGGAAGAGAGACAGTGAGGCACTGAGGCAGTG
>JARFQX010000134.1 GCA_029287555.1 Rubripirellula sp.
GGGATGGGAAGTGCGTCGTCAGTAGCAACGCTTGGCACTATTCTATTGTCCAGCGCGGATTCGTCAATCAATGGAATGGGAGCGACGAGAAGCGAGTCGCGAGACCCGAGAAAGCCTGATCAATCCCACTCGCCACTCGCCTCTCGCCTCTCGCCACTCGCCTCTCGCCTCTCGCCACTCGCCTCTCGTCCGGCCTAGCCCTTGACTTTCTCGGGGGCCTGAGAGACACTACTTTTGCTTGCTGAGATTGGTTCTCATTAGCGAAAGCGATAACTGTGACCACCACCCTTGACCAACTCAAACCCGGGCAGCGGGCCGAGATTGTCCGCATCGACGGGTTCGATGGCATTGCTTCGCGGCTCCGTGAAATGGGGTTTGTCCCCGGCGAATTGGTGCAATACCTCCGTGCGGCGCCGTTTGGCGGGCCCGTGAATTGTGCGATCCAGAATTCTCGGGTCGCGGTTCGCGGCGGCGAAGCGCGACGAGTCCTGGTCCAAACCCGCATCTAGCCCGCCCCAACTCCCGTACTCACTGGCAGACCATCCTCCGGATCCTTGGAGGGTTCCGGATCCTTGGAGGGTTCTGGATCCTTGGAGGGCTCTGCGACGAGGACGAGCCGGATCGTTGACCTATGTTGTCCCCACCCAACGCAACTGCTGCGCCCGCCCGAGTCGCGTTGGTTGGCAATCCGAATACGGGCAAGAGCACGCTCTTCAACGCTTTGGCGGGCATGAACGTGCGCACGGGGAATTATCCAGGCGTCACGATCGAGAAGAAGCTTGGCCGCTGCGACCTGGGTGGCCAAGCCATCGATCTGCTTGACCTGCCAGGCACCTATTCCCTGGCGCCACGGTCCCCCGATGAACTCGTCGCGGTCGAAGTCTTGACCGACGATTTACCGCACGAGCCACCGGTTGAGTTAATCATTTGCGTCGTCAACGCGATGATGTTGCAGCGCAACCTGTTTCTGGTCAGCCAGCTCTTGGAGTTGGACAAGCCCGTGGTCATTGCGCTGAATATGATCGATTCGGCGCGGGCGCGAGGCGTTTCGATCGATGTGCAACGTCTCTCGAAGCAGTTGGGCGTCCCGGTGATTTGCACCTCCGCGTCGAAGCGCGAGGGAATCAGCGAACTCAAGGACGCGATCAAGCGCGGCTTGCAGCACCACGGAGCCACGTCTCGCGATCGCGTTCTGCCCGAGGTCTTTTACCAGGTTCGTGATGGCTTTCGCGAGTCGTTGGTAAGCCATATGAACGCCGCGCAACCGGTCGGTGCTGGCGATCTCACAACCGCGGATGACTCGATGGGTGGCAGTCGGTTGCCAGAGAGTGAAGTCCCCCGCGACCCTCGGGAGTTGTTGCCCGACGACTACTTGATCGAGCGGATGTTGTTGGATCGCGGTGGCGAGTCGGAACGTCGCCTGCTTGGACGCTTGGGGCCCGATGCGGCTGAGACCCTTTCGAGCTGGCGAGCCAAGTTGGCGGCGGAGGTGGGTGACCCGATCGATATGGAGTGCAACGCTCGGTACAGCTGGGCGAGGCAAAAATTGGCGGGCGTGGTCGGTGAGGAGCCAGACGGTGGAGCCAGCGTGACCGATTGGCTGGATCAAGTTCTGACGCATCGAGTGTGGGGACTGATCTGCTTCGTACTGGTCATGTTCCTGATCTTCCAGTCGATTTACTCCTTTGCCTCGTGGCCGATGGATCGAATCGACGAAGCAACCGGTGCGATTTCCGATACGATCACGTCCTTGATGGCTCCCGGCATGCTCCGCAGCCTGATCACCGATGGTGTGATCGCGGGGGTCGGAGGCGTGCTGATCTTTCTGCCCCAGATCGCGCTGCTGTTCTTCTTTCTGGCTTTGCTCGAAGACTGTGGTTACATGGCTCGGGCTTCGTTCCTGGTCGATCGATTGATGACCGCGTTCGGTTTGAGCGGAAAATCGTTCCTGCCGATGATGAGCTCCTTCGCCTGTGCGGTACCGGGCGTGATGGCGACCCGAGTGATTGAGAATCGCCGCGACCGGTTCGCCACAATCATGGTCGCGCCGCTAATGAGTTGCAGCGCCCGACTGCCGGTTTATCTGCTGTTGATCGCCGCCTTCATTCCGGCCACGACCTACCTCGGTGGGTTTCTGAGTCTGCCGGCGATCGTCTTGATGTCGATGTATGCCGTTGGTGTGGTGGTGGCGATCCCGGTCTCGCTGATTCTCAAGAAGACACTGCTTCGCGGCGAGGTCGCGCCGTTTGTATTGGAGTTGCCCGAATACAAGGTGCCGTCGATCCGCGTGGTCCTGTGGCGTGTCTGGGAAGCCAGTCGTGCGTTCGTCGTCCGCGCTGGAACTTTGATTTTCGCTGCAAGCATCGTCATTTGGTTCGCCGGCTATTGGCCTGGCGATCACTCTCGGCAATATGAACTTCAAGCACGGCTCGAAGCGATCGACCCCGAGGACGCTTCGCGAGAGGCAATCGCAACCGAGCTCAAATCGGAGCGTGCCCGACTGCTTGAGGAAAGCACGCTGGGCCAGATTGGTCACGCGATCGAACCGGCGGTTGCGCCTCTGGGATGGGATTGGAAGATCGGTGTTGGCGCGGTCGCCAGCTTTCCGGCCCGCGAAGTGATCATCGCAACCCTGGGGACGATCTACAGCCTCGGCGGTGAAGAGGATGAGGAAGGATTGATCGGCGCTATACGCTCTTCCAAGTATCCCGATGGAACGCCCGTCTACAGCATCCCGGTAGCATTATCGATCATGGTATTCTTCGCGCTCTGTGCTCAATGCATGAGTACCCTGTTGGTCATCCAGCGCGAGACGAATTCATGGTTCTGGCCAGCGCTCAGTTTTACCTACATGACCGTGCTCGCCTATCTTGGAGCGATGGTGACTTATCAGGTCGGCACGCGATTCTTTTGAGAAGTTCGGGCTCTAGTATTCAGGAGAACGAAGAGAGAAAGATCAAATGGAATGGCAGGCAATCGTCGCGTCAATCACCGTGCTGGCGGCCGCCGCCTGGCTTTCCTGGCGATGTTGGCGGGTGTTTAGGCGAGCGATGTCGGGCGGACCGATCGGAGATTGTGGCCATTGCCCAAGGGCCCGGGAATCCGAGATGACCACTCCGCTGGTGCAGCTGGGGGAGGAGGCACCTTCAGGCAAAGCGGACGCCTTGGATGCAAGTCGGCAACACCGTGCGCGCCACAATGGGGTAAAAAGAGCGGCAGCGGACGAAGGCTAGTGC